>JBDQKN010000005.1:0-22085 GCA_040263235.1 Ilumatobacteraceae bacterium | reverse complement strand
GTTTCAGTGGGCTCAGCGACCGGAGCGCTGCAAGAGACGATGGCCGCGAGTGCGGGTGTCAGGATGAGGCCCAGCCTCAGGGAGATCATCTGGCCATGTTCGCCGCTCGGCTGCGCGCTGGCAAGGCAGGCCGATAGGGTCTGGGTTTCGGCGACGTGGCCGAGTGGTTCAGGCAAGGGCCTGCAAAGCCCTGTACATGGGTTCGATTCCCATCGTCGCCTCTCCGAACCGGTGCCGGTGGGCTTTGTGCCCACCGGCACCGTTGTTTCCGCCTCACGTCGCTGACTCACCCGGTTCTATGGTCGAGGCATGAATGCTGCTGCTCCTCGTATCGAACCGCTTGAACACCCATCGGAGGAGGTGGCAGCGTTTATCGATCGCGCTGGCTTGAAGGGACCCGATGGGAATCCCATAAACATCTTCGGGACGCTTGCCCACCATCCCGACCTATTGCGGAGATGGATGGTTTTCGCCGGTCATGTGATGGCCAAGAACACGCTTCCGGCACGAGATCGTGAGATCTTGATTCTGCGCACCGGAGTTCGATGTGCCTCCAGGTACGAATTTGCGCAACATGCTGAAATCGCCCTCGACTGCGACATGGACACCGACGAGGTACTTGCAGTGAGAAACCCAGTCGAGGAGTGGCCGGGTTCAGCATTCGAGCAAGTGCTGCTGACAGCAGCCGACGAACTCCATGACCAGTCTCGAATCTCGGATTCCACCTGGGCTTTGCTTGCTCAGCGCTACAACACTCAGCAGTTGATGGACGTGGTCTTCACCTGCGGGCAGTACACCCTCGTGTCGATGTTTCTCAACACCGCCGGGGTGCAGATTGATGAGGGCATCCCCGACCTGCTGTGATCATGTGCTGGTGAACCACCCGACGAGGTCGATGATCACATGAGCTTCGCCCCACACACTCACGCAGACGTCGCCACTTGCTCCGACAGGGGTGATCACCCCGTTGGCGACAGTCTCATCATCGACAAAGTTGATGTTTGAGACGAACGGCGGTGCCTGTGATGGTCCGGTACAGGGGTAGACGCTCGCGTACCCGCCCTCGTCATCATCGGAGGTCTCGGTCACCGTCAGATTGATCACGATCGCCGTTGCAGCGCTGACCGGCGAAGTCAGGTGAAGGGCCGGAGCTCCTGCCTGATGTGGCCCGACACGCATCACCTCAACACCGCCGGTTCCGACACGAGTGTCGACGATACGACTCGGAGCGGCAAGGGTGAGCGAACTATCGGTTGCGAACCACCCGTTGACGTCAATGATGAGGTAGGCCGAACCGACCACGTGAAGACAGACGAACGGGAGGGTCGTCGGAACGATCGCGGCATTCGCCGAGGTCGTGTCAGCAGCGAAGTTGAGGCTCGAAACCACGGGCGGCGCGTCATTGACCCCCAGACACGGATACACGCTGAGATAGCCGTTCTCGGTCTGGGTCGCAGTGAGGTTCACCGACACCGCTGCCACGCCCTGCGCTGGCACGCCCCCTCGACCCACGAGTTCCACGGCGATCGTGCTGCGATTTGCGGAGGAGGACCCAACCCGTCCCACCTCAACGCCGCCAGTGCCGTCGCGTGTGTCGATGATCCGAGTCGGATCGACGGCCATGAAACCGTGCTGAACCGGTAGCCAGCCGGCGATATCGACAATGGTGTGCGCCGAACCGACGATGTGGATGCAGATGTGGCCGAGATCACCGACGGGAACGATCGCTGAGTTTGCGACCGTTTGTCCGGTGATGAAGTTCAGGGTTGAGACGTTCGGCGGTGCTTCGTCGATCTGCGAGCACGGATACACGGTTGCGAAGCCGCCCGTATCGGAGGCGAGTGTTCCGGTGACCGTGAGGTTGATCGAAACCGCGCCAACCCCAGAGGCCGGCACTCCCGCCACACCGGTGACCCTGACCCTGATCGGGTCGCCTGACCCGTCAGCGCGGCCAACGGGAGATGGCACACCAGATCCGAGTCCAGATCGGGTGTCGAGGATCCGATCTGGCTCGACTGGGACGAGATCGTCGACCTCGAAAAGAGCGGCCACCGTCATCGAGGTGGCAACGTCGATCGTGCAAACTGCCTCCGCAGTTGCCTCGCACCCCTCCCAACCCTCGAATCGACTGAAGTCCTCAGGGGTTGCGGTCAATTGGACCGAGGAGTCGGGTTCAAGGAGGAGAGCGCAAATCGAGGAGCAGTCATCGACATCGCTTCCAGAGCTGATTCTCACCTGACCCCAACCCTGCTCGGCCGACACGGTGAGCGTTACGGCGTCAGATGGGAGGTTCAATAGACGGTCAGGGTCATCGTCGTGGAGGCCGCTGAGCACACCCCCAACTGCAGCATCGCGAATCGTCCTCCACACCTCATTGGGCTGCATCGATGGGTTGGCGGAGAGTATGCGTAGAGCTGCCCCCGCAACATGTGGGGCGGCCATCGAGGTGCCATTTTTCGAGATCACGGCGCTATCAGAAGAGACCCCGGCGGAAACGATCCGGTCACCGGGTGCGAACAGGTCGACACAGGGCCCGTTCGCCGAGTAGCTGGTGATGCGGTCGCTTGCTGTGGTTGCTCCAACAGTGATCGCCGTTGGCACCCGCGCTGGGCTGTATCTGCACGCGTCATCCCCGTCGTTGCCGGCGGCGACCACGGCCACGACGCCGTCAGCAACCAGTTGCTCAACTGCGGCATCGAGGAGTGGACTTGCGTCATCACCCGAAGCCGTGGTCCCGAAACTCATCACGGCAACTGCGGGTGTTCCCGTCGCATGGTCATCTATGACCCATTCGATGGCCTCGACCACGGCGACGTCGGTTCCCCCCCCAGTGCAGCCGAGCACCTTGACAGGAATGATCTGTGCACCTTTGGCTACCCCGTGGATCGTTCCCGCTGTGATCCCTGCGACATGGGTGCCATGACCGGTGGCGACAGCAGCGGTGCAGTCATCGAACCCGGAGGTCACCCCTCCGATGAATCTGCCATCGGCATAGTCGTAATACCCCCCATACGGGATCCGACCTTCGAACTCCGAGTGGGTACTGCGAACTCCCGAGTCGAGGACATAGACACGAGTTCCCGTGCCATCGGTGTCGAATCCGTAGGACCCATCAAGAGGAAGAAACGACTGATCGATTCGATCGAGACCCCAATTCGGTGGGCTGTCCTGAATCTCGTTTGATCGCAGGGTCCTCACTGGATCGATTCCCGCCACACCGGTCTGAGATGTCAACTCGTCGATGGTGGTGCTGCCGATCGACGCCACGAGAGCGATGCCTGCCTGCTCGAATCGATGCGAGGTCTCGATTCCCTTTGCTCTGAGCAGCGCCTCGATTCGGTTGAGGCTGTCAAGGTCGGTTGCCCGAACTACATGGGGCGTTGCGGCATCAGCAGGTGGAGCTGCGACGCCACTCTCTGGCGAGCTGCCGACGGTCAACGTAATGGCACTGGCCACGAGTGTGAAGAGCCTGATTCGGCGGCGGCCTGGTGACCGACGACGAGAACTGCGCACAGAGCGAGTCTTCCACACACACATGCTGAGCGGCCGGGGGATATTCGTGGATGCGCGAGACCTCATCACCGGCTACCGTGTGGGGACCGCATGGGAGCCATGTGGACGACGCCGCTGATGAACCGACCCGAATGACATCCACCGATGCCTCTGTGAGGGTCGTCGTGCCCGGCCAGCATTTGCTTGCGGCGTTATGCGGTCCGCGTGACGTACACCTTCGTGCCGTCGAGGGATCTTTTCCCGATGCTTCAATCACGGTGCGTGGAAATGAGATTCTCATTCGTGGCGAAGGAGCAGATCGGGCGGGGCGGTTGTTCGAAGAACTGGTTTCGCTACTGGAACAGGGCCAAGAACTCGATGAGGTGACGTTGGGGCGCGTGATCTCGATGGTGAACTCCGACGAACGACCTTCAGAGGTGCTCACCCACCAGGTGTTGCGCGGCTCCAAAGGACGTCACGTGCGGCCCAAAACCGCCGGCCAGAAGCGGTATGTCGATGCAATCGCTCAGAACATCATCACCTTTGGCCTCGGTCCGGCTGGCACAGGCAAGAGTTGGCTCGCCGTGGCGATGGCGATTCAAGCCTTGCAGTCCAAGCAAGTCCAGCGGATCATCCTCACCCGACCCGCCGTAGAAGCTGGCGAGCGTCTTGGATTTCTCCCGGGAGATCTGATGGCCAAGATCGATCCGTATCTGCGACCCCTCTATGACGCGTTATATGACATGGTCGATGCCGAAGGCGGCCAGAAACTGTTGGAGCGCCAAGTCGTTGAGGTTGCCCCTCTCGCCTTCATGCGTGGGCGCACCCTCAACAACTCGTTCATCATCCTGGATGAGGCGCAGAACGCCACCCCAGAACAAATGAAGATGTTCCTTACCCGAATTGGTTTCGGGTCAAAGGTGGTCATCACGGGTGACACCACGCAGGTCGACGTTCCCGACGGTCGAAGCGGCCTGCACGGGTTGGAGCGGGTGCTGACCGATATCGAGGGGCTGGCGTTCGTGCACCTCGGAGCCGCCGACGTCGTTCGACATCGAATCGTTGCCGACATTGTTGCCGCCTATGAGCGGGGCGGTGAACGATGAGCGAGGGGTCGAGTCCCACCGACGTCTGCCGTTGTGGGGAAGCAACGGTTGTCGTCGATGACGTTCAAGATGAAGTGACGATCGACCGGTTTCGTTGGGCTGCACTTGCTGCGGCAGCGCTTGATGCCGAACAGGTTGCCGGAGAATTGACGCTCACCTTTGTGGAGAGGGCGGAGATCGCCGCCCTCAAGTCCGAGTTCTTCGACGAACCGGCAGACCACCCAACCGATGTCCTGTCGTTTCCGCTCGATGACCCGGGCGAAGATGGTGACGGGTCGCCGGTGTTACTCGGAGACGTTGTTGTCTGCCCTGCCGTGGCGGCCGATCAGTACGCCGACCATGCCGGCACACTCGATGACGAACTTGCCCTTCTCGTCGTGCACGGGGTTCTTCACATCCTCGGACACGATCACGCTGGTGAAGCAGATGCTGTGATCATGCGCGACCGCGAACGCGCTCTGCTCGAGTCGTTGCACTGGGGTGGTCCGGCCCCAGCCGGGTTTTCGAACCTGCACCAGGAGGAGGCCCGATGAGCGGTACCGACGGCGCAATGCTCGCCGGGATTGGGGTGCTACTCGTCATCCTGATCTTCCTAGCGGTGGCAGAGATGGGCTTGTCGAAGATGACCAAGCCACGCGCTGCTGCGGTCGCTGAGGATCGCCCCAAAGCTGGAGCCAGCTTGCAGCTCTTGGTCGAGCATCCAGAACGGTGGATCAACCCGCTCCTGCTCACTGTGAATATCTGCCAGACCGTCCAAGCGACGCTGACCGGAATCGTCGCAGGGAATCTGTTCGGTGGGGTGGGCGTCCTCGTGGGTGTGGCGTTGAACGTGGTCCTGTTCTTCGTCCTCGCAGAGGCGGTCCCGAAGACGTATGCGGTGCTCTACCCCGATCGGGCTGCGCTCCTGGCGGCGCGACCGGTCCGCGCCATGACTGCCTTCCCACCACTCCGATTCGTTTCAGCTGCACTCATAGGACTGACCAATGTGATTGTTCGCGGTCGCGGGCTTGAGCAAGGTCCGTTTGTGAGTGAGCAGGAGTTCCTCGGAATTGTCGAAGCGGCAGCCGAGGACGAGGTGATCGAGCACGAGGAACGCGAACTCATCGAGTCGATCATCGAATTCGGGGACACCGTTGCGCGCGAGGTCATGGTTCCCCGTCCCGACATGGTGGTGGTAGCCAATACCGCGACCGTGAGTGACGGACTCAACGTTGCGATTGCCCACGGGTTTAGCCGGCTGCCGGTGTCGGGGGACGGTGAAGGCGACATAGTCGGTCTGGCGTATACGAAAGACCTCATTCGAGCAGAACGCGAGGGTCGTGGCGACCTTCCGGTGCTCGACCTCGTTCGTACGGTTGCGTTCATTCCGGAGAACAAACCGGTGGCACGGCTGATGCGTGAGATGCAGGCCGGCAAGTTCCATCTGGCGATCGTGGTTGATGAGTACGGGGATGTCGTTGGACTGGTCACCCTGGAGGACTGCCTCGAGGAACTCGTCGGCGAGATCGTCGACGAATATGACGTTGACGAGATCGATATCGAACGCCTCCCCGACGGCGTGCTATCGGTCGATGGAGGAGTCAACATCGATGATCTCTCGGACGAGCTCGGCATTGAATTGCCCAACTCCGACTTCGATTCAGTTGGTGGCTTCCTGTTTTACTCACTCGAACGAGTTCCCGAACCAGGTGACTCGTTCGACTTTGGTGGATACCGGTTCATCGCGACGTCGGTCCAAGGGCGTCGAGTCCGCCGCGTGAGGGTTGAAACTCTCATGGATACTCTCGGCGGCCCCGGCGACAGCGCTGGCGAAGGTCTCGACTGATCGGCAACGGGCCGCCCTCGGTTAGGTTCTCGGCCATGGACGTCTCCCTCGAAGGCAAAGTCGCACTCGTTACTGGGGCATCGCGTGGCATTGGCCAAGCGATAGCTGCCACCATGGCTGCATCGGGCGCCAAGGTGATGATCACCTCCCGCAAGCAAGACCAACTCGATGAGGCGAAGGCAACGATGACCGGCGAGGTCGAAGCGATGGCTTCTCATGTTGGGGATGCTGCATCGGGTGAGCGTCTTGTCGCTGCAACCATCGAACGGTTCGGGTCGCTCGACATCCTCGTTAACAATGCGGCCACCAACCCGTACTACGGGCCGGTTCTCGGCGTTGACGAGTCACGTTGGGACAAGACGTTTGAGGTGAATCTGCGGGGGCCGGTGTTCTGGTCGGCGGCGGCCCATCGAGCGGCATTTGCTGAGCGCCCGGGGGTCATCATCAATATCGCTTCAGTCGGCGGTTTGCGAGCGGAGGGAGCGCTTGGCATCTACAACATGACCAAGGCGGCGCTGATCCACCTGACCAAGCAGCTGGCCGGCGAGATCGGTCCGACTCGGGTGATGGGTATCGCTCCGGGTCTCGTGATCACCGACTTCGCGCAGGTGCTCGTCGACAACTTCGGTGACCGGTTGGCTGCCGAGTTGCCGATGAAGCGCCTCGGTCAACCTCAGGACATCGCGAACCTCGCGACATTCCTCGCTAGTGACCTTGCCTCGTGGATCACGGGCGAGACCTACGTCATCGATGGGGGCGCTGGAGTCAAGGGCGCCGGCGTCTGAGGTCAGGCCAGCTCACTACGCCGAATCTTGCCGAGTGCAGTTCGCGGGATCTCGTCACATCTGATCAGCAGTCGGGGCAGCGCGTAGCCGGGGAGGTGTGCCCGACAGTGATCTCGAAGCTCATCGAGGTTGAGGTCGTCGCGCCGAGTGACAACACATGCCGTGACCAGTGACCCCCATTCGGGATCTGGCGTCCCGACGACCGCTACATCGATTACATCGGGGTGGAGAGCGAGCACTGGCTCCACCGAGTCGGGCCACACCTTCTCGGCGCCGGTCACGATGACATCACCGCGCCGACCTGATACCGACAGTCGCCCATCGAGGTCGAGGTGCCCGAGATCGCCGGTGGGGAACCAGCCGTCGGGGGTGCGGGGGTCGTTGCCATCTCGGTAGCACCGCAGAAGCATCGGTCCACGCAGGTGAATTTCATCGTCGACGATTCTGAGTTCCACGCCGTCGAGGGGCAGCCCGTCGTAGACAACTCCGCTGCCGGTTTCCGTCATGCCGTAGGTCGTGATCGCATTGGCGGGTCGATCGACCGGCGGCCTTGACCCGCCGAGGAGCACGCTTCGGTAGTGAGAGGTGTCGCATCGGGTGAGTGCAGTTGCGACTAAGGACACTCTGGTGGCAACACTCTGCGACACAGTGACCGGGTCGAAGCCGTCGATGACAGTGAGTTCGGTGCCGGTAACGAGAGCTCTGGTGACGACCGAGAGGCCACCGATGTGGGCCAGGGGTAAGCAGGCGAGCCAATGGTCGTTCGCATCGATTCCGAGACGGGCAGAAGTTGCTCTGGCTGACGCTGCGATCGCTGTGTGGGTCAGCACGGCTCCCTTTGGCACACCGGTAGACCCGCTCGTTGCCACGACCACCGCGTCACCAGGTTCGGTGGACCGCCCATCCTGAAGTCGTGTTCTGTCGCCCAACGAGACCACTGCTGATGCCCCGAATCGCTCCACCAACTGTTGGCGGAGATGATGGGGGAGCCGCTGATCGAGGGGCAGCGCAGTGTCCCCGGCGTCCCAGATACTGGTCAGCGCTTCGACGAAGCTCGGCCCACCTGGAAGGTCGATAGCGATCAGCTCTGCCACGGTCGCCGCGATTCTGGTGATGGCTGGGTTTGCCGAAAGCGTCGCACTGCTCCATGATGGCGTCTCATGTCACAGAGCACCACCTTGTCGGACTGGATGGCGGGAGCGCGCCCCCGCACCTTGCCGGCAGCGGTCGTGCCGGTATCGGTTGGAACAGCCATGGCAGCCACCGTCACGAGCTGGTCAGAAGTCGTGTGGTGGCGAGTCGCCGCTGCCTTGGTGGTCAGCCTTGCGCTCCAGATCGGAGTGAATTACGCAAATGACTACTCCGACGGCATTCGTGGAACCGATGATGTTCGGGTGGGGCCACTGCGGCTGGTGGCCTCGGGTCGGGCATCCGCTTCGGCAGTTCGCTCGGCGGCACTGTTGGCGCTTGGATGTGCGGCTGTTGTTGGAGTGATTCTGGCAGTGACGACATCACTCTGGCTGCTGGCGGTAGGAGCAGCGGCGTTGTTGGCTGCGTGGGGATACACCGGAGGACCCCGTCCCTACGGTTACCTCGGGCTCGGCGAGGTATTCGTCTTCGTGTTCTTCGGGCTCGTCGCCACGGCCGGCACGACCTACGTGGCTGTCGGGGTCATGCCATGGGAAGTCTGGGTCGCAGGGGCTGGGGTTGGAGCGCTCGCTTGTGCCCTGTTGGTCGTGAACAACCTGCGGGACATTCCCACCGATGCTGGAGTTGGCAAGATGACGCTTGCTGTCCGACTTGGAGATACGGCGACTCGCCGCTTCTACGTAGGTCTGATTGCTGTGGCCTTCGGTGCAGTCATTCTGGTGGGGGTCCCACTGGCGTTGATCACGCTGGGTGCGGTTGGGGTCGCCTTGGACCCAGTGCGCCGAGTTCTTGGCGGTGCGTCTGGTCGTGACCTGATCGCTGTGCTTGGTTCCACCGGTCGACTTCAGTTGGCCTACGGGCTCCTGCTCACCGTAGGTCTGGGAATTGCTGCCTGATCCATTTGGTGACGAGCGACGCGAATTCATCGGGGCGTTCGAGGTGCAGCGCATGTCCGGCCCCGGCGAGCACCTCATGGGCGGCGCCCGAAATACACGAAGCGAGGCGATCACCGATTGCCGTGAATTTTGTGTCCTCGGAACCGGTGACGATGAGAGTCGGAACACGAATTGACCCGAGGTCGCTCCACAGCGGTGTCTGGCTTCCCGTTCCTGCCTGTTGTAACGATCCGGCAAGTCCATCTGGCGTGTTGGCGAGGCGCGTCGCGAGTTCGCCAACATCGTCAAGTCGACCATCGAACATTGGCTGAGCGGTCCATTCCCGTATGAACTCGTTGACGCCAATTGAGCGGATTCGATCGGCGGTGATCGCGTCCGCTCGTCGGCGCGCTGCTCGTTCGTCCGGATCGTCGATGCCGGCAGTGGTGCTCACGAGCACGAGACCAATGCAGCGATCTGGATGTCGCAACGCGAGATTGAGAAGGTGCCGGCCCCCCATCGAGTAACCGATCCAAATGCCCCCGGGCAGTTCTTCGGCAAGAAGGTCGCTGGCTTGGTCGAGGTTGAGGGGATCGTGCGAGCGCGACCCGTGTCCGGGCATGTCAGGAGTGAGAAACCTGATGGACGGGAGGAGGCTGCTGAGCGCTACCCCGACTGCATCCCAGCTTGCGCCTACTTGGGTGAATCCGTGCAGGGCAATGACATTGCGCGTCATGAACCGTCCGCCTGGCGCTCGGCCAGGCGACGCAGGACCCGTTCGAAGGTCTCGGAGTCCTGGGCGCCGGGAATGGACCACTGACCCTCGATCACGTAGGTGGGCACAGCGCTGATTCCCAAGTCGTTAGCGCGAGAGATTTCTTCGGCAACCTCGTGTCTTCCCTCATCGGACTCGAGGAACTGAAGCGTCTCTGTCGGATCGAGGCCGAGGTCGGCTCCGATACGGGCGAGGGTGTCAGGGTCTCCAATGTCGAGCCCTTCTGAGAAGTATGCGGCGAGGAGTCGCTCCTTGATAGTGCTCTGTTCCACTGGCGAGTTGTCATGACCGGCACGCCAGATGAGTCGATGAGCCAGGAGGGTGTTCGCCCGCAGCGCACGATCCATAGCAAAGTTGATCCCCGATTCAGCGGCGATCCCGCTTACATGGGAGATGATGCGTTCGGCCTGATCCGGTCCACCGAACTTTCGCTCGTAGACACCTCGAACTGGCTCGGACGTCCCCGGAGAGGCCGTGGGGTCGAGTTGATACGCGCGGTAGGTGATCTCGATGTTGAGGTCGTCCCCGAGTGCCTCAATCGCACGCTCGAATCGACGTTTACCGATATAGCACCACGGGCACACCACATCAGACCAGATTTCGACTTGCAGCGGAGTTGTGGGGGCATTACCCATACCTCGACGATACGTCCTGGGCGCCGAGGCCGTATCGTCGGTCGTCGTGTCGGCCTCCGCGACCTTCTGTGCAACGTTGTTTGACGAATGGGCACGTTGTGGCGTTACCCGAGTCGTGATTGCTCCCGGCTCTCGCAGCACTCCCTTGGCCCTTGCCGCGTCTGGAGATAGTCGCCTGGAGGTGGAAGTTGTGCTCGATGAACGGGTTGCTGCCTTCACCGCCCTTGGAGCCGGTCTCGATGGCCAGCCAGCTGTTCTCGTGTGCACGAGCGGAACCGCCGCTGCCAACTTCGCGCCAGCGGTCGTCGAGGCCGGATTATCAGGTGTTCCGATGCTGGTGTGCACCGCTGATCGGCCACCTGAGCTTCGAGGGGTTGGAGCAGCTCAGACGATTGATCAACTCGATCTGTATGGCACGTCTGTCAGGTGGTTCGTGGACGTTGAAACGCCAGAGGACTCGGATCCAGCTGAGTGGCGCCGTTTGGCGCGAACAGCGCTCGAACACGCAGGCTCTGGGCCGGTCCACCTCAATCTTCCCTTCCGGGAGCCGCTCATTGGTACGCCAGGCCCGCTGCCGGCGTTGGTCGATGGGTTCGACACAGTTCAGACGAATCAGCCTCCTGAGCCTGTAGCGGTGCCGCCCTCGCTTCTTCTAGCCCGAGGAGTGATTCTCGCGGGAGGAGCCGCCGGTGTTGAGGGACGACAGGTCTGCGATCTGGCTCGGGCTCTTGGATGGCCTCTTCTTGCCGACCCACTGTCGGGGCTGCGTTCCGACCCTCGATCGGTATCTCATGCCGATGCGGTGCTCCGCCACGAGCAGTTTGCTCGCGATCACTATCCCGAGGTTGTCATCCGCGTCGGCCGTCCTCCTGCATCGAAGGTCGTGAACCAGTGGGTCGTTGCCTCTGGAGCCTCAGTGATCCAGGTTGGGGGTCCTGGAACGATTGACCCAGATCACAATGTTGCCCTTACGTGTCAGATCGGAGATCTCGAACGGGCAATGCAGGCTGGATGGCGAGGTGCGCTCGGCTCGCGATGGTCTGACACCTGGGAGCGGAGTTGGTTCGATGCCGAAGCGATCGCTGAGCGTGTGATCGCATCAGCGCTTGGCGAAGGCCCGTTGACAGAGCCTGGGGTGGCCCGTGTGGTGGCCGAGAATGTGCCGCCGGGTGGTCGACTGGTCGTGTCGTCATCGATGCCGATTCGCGACCTTGAGTGGTTTGGCGGTCGGCGAGCACGGGCACATGCGAATCGAGGAGCCAACGGAATTGACGGTGTGATGTCGACGGCTCGAGGTTGCGCACTTGCTGGGCAACCGGTCGTGGTCCTCATCGGCGATCTGGCTTTCTGTCACGACCTCAACGCCTTGTGGGGAGTCGTCCAGTCCAATATCGACCTGCGTGTCGTGGTGGTCGACAATGATGGCGGCGGGATCTTCTCATTCCTTCCCCAGGCGACCGAACTAGAGAACGACCGATTTGAGCAGCTGTTCGGAACCCCTCACGGGGCCGACGTCCTCGCCTTAGCAGCGGGCTTCGGGGTGCCGGGAACCACAGTCGCTGACCGGGAGCAATTGCGCCAAGCATTGGGGGAGCGAGGCCCTCGAGTGATTCGGGTCGCGAGTCGACGTCAACGAAATGTCGAGGTCCATCGTGTCCTGAACGATCTGGTCCGCGAGGCGATCGGCTAGATCGCCGTTGGTCACGGGCGGATGATCGCTCCGAGCATTGCTTGGAACTTTGCTTGGGTCTCAGCCAGTTCGGCAATCGGGTCGCTGTCGGCCACGATGCCGCCGCCTGCGACAAGGCGGGCCGACTGGCGATCATCAGAAAATTCAGCGCATCGGAGGGCCACGGCCCACGTTCCATCACCGTTGCCATCAACCCATCCGACGGCGCCGCCGTACAGCCCGCGTTCAAAGCCTTCGTGCTCCGCGATCAGTTCAAGTGCGATATGTCGGGGATGTCCCCCGACGGCCGGAGTGGGCTGAAGATCTCTGAGAAGTTCCACCACGGTGGCTGCGGGGTCGCTCAACATCCCTTCGGCTTCGGATCCGAGGTGTTGCACATTGGCGACCTTGACAATCGCTGGTCGGGGAGTCCAGTCGAGATAGCTGCAATGTGGCAGAAGTGTCTCGCGAACCATCTCGATCGCAGCTCGATGCTCGATGCGATTCTTGTCGCTTTGCATCAGTTCGTCGGCCAACCGGGCATCGATTTCTGGGTCGCCGGAGGTGCGGGTCGTCCCAGCGAGGGGCCGTGATCGGACGATAGCCCCGTCTACTTCCACCAGAAGTTCAGGTGAGGCACCAATGAATCCATCGATGGAGAACCGGTAGGTGGACCCAAACGTGCTTTCCAGTCGTCGACCAATCGCATGAAGGTCCATCGGACGATCCGCAGTGACGATGATCGGACGCGCGATGACAGCCTTGTCGAGGTGTCCGTCACGAACGGCATCGCGGGCGACGGTGACGGCGCGCAGATAGTGGTCGATGTCGACAACGGGCTCCACCCGGTACGACGACGCCGTCGGTATCGGTGCTGGATGAACGACAATCTCCGCGAGGGAACGTTGAATCACCGTTGATGGCTCATCATCGATGCCATCATCGACAACGCTGATGTACCGGTGTCCTTCGCCGTCATCTGCGATGCAGAGTCGGGGAACCGTGAGCGTGGCGGGAGCACTAGGAAGGAACCCGATGCTTCCGATTGCGAGAGCACCCACTCCCGGCCCCGTTCGTTCGGTCGGGTCACGGAGATCTACGTGAGGGATCTCAGAGAGCGTCGCAACGGCAGTGTCGAGTGGGACTGACAGCGCATGGCCAAGGCCGACGATGCCGCGTCCTCCGTGCGCGAACAATATGCCGGTTGAACCGGCGATATCGACGAGCGGGGTACCGGCAAGGATCGGGTCGACGATCGATGCAGTGATGACCCGCATGGTCAACTCCGTGTGCCGGTCAGCAACTGGGTGAGCCCGCCGCTTAGCTCCCGGTGTGTTGCGTCAGTGAATCCGGCGCGGTGGAGCGAACGAGTCAGGGCGGCGGGTTCGGGGAGGTACGCGACGCTGCGGGGGAGGTATCGGTATGCGCCTCGATCTGACAGCAGCCCCCCGATAATCGGAACGATCCGGCCGAAATAGATGCTGTTGCCCCACCGGATGACTGGATTGCTCGGCACCCCAACATCGAGCAAAGCGATCCTTCCTCCCGGTCGGACCACCCGCGCAAGTTCATCAAAGAATGCGTCGAGGTCGGTCAGATTGCGGAGCGCAAATCCGCAGGTCACCCCATCGACGGCGGCATCCGAGACCGGGAGGCGGAGTATGTCTCCTTGAATCCGAGGCGCGCCAGACCGGTCGGCTGCCAGCATTCCGAAACTGAGATCGACCGACAGCGGCCGCAGGCCAGCACGGTCCAGATCGATGCACAGATCCCCAGTACCAGAGGCAAGGTCGAGCACAGAGGAGCCCGCTGGAAGGTTGAGATCGCGTACTGCTCGTCGGCGCCATCTGGTGTCGAGGCGGAAGGTCATGATCCGATTCACGAGGTCGTATCGGGGGGCGATTGTGTCGAACATCTCCCGCACGGCGGCCTTCTTTTCGTCGCCGCTCGGCAGTTCGCTGCGGTCCCATGGGCGAGTGTCGGATGTCTCGACAGATCCGTTTCCGGAGGAGGTCACGGTCGGAGGCTAGGCCGACCCGGCTCGCACTGCCCACTCGCCCTCGGTCAGACTCTGTGAATGATCGACTTCACATTTCCACCAGAGGTTGACGAGGTTCGGCTGAAAGTCCGTGATTTCATCGACAGTCGAGTGCGCCCAGAATGGGATGCAATCGACCAGAGTGAGCGTCGTCAGGTAGTTGAGTGCATTGTGAAGTTGCGCGCTGAGGCTCGTGACACGTGGGGATTGTGGCTTCCTCATATGCCTCCCGAGTGGGGTGGTATGGGACTTGGCCCAACGGCGATGGCAGCCGTGTCGGCAGAAGCGGCAAGGGTGTCGATCGGCCCATTTGTGCTCAACGCTCAAGCTCCGGATGAAGGAAATCAGCACACCCTCCTGCATTGGGGTACGCCAGAGCAGAAGGAGCGCTACCTGAGGCCGTTGTGCGAGGGCACCGCACGGTCATGCTTCGCGATGACCGAGCCAGAGGTTGCAGGTTCGGATCCAACCTTGATTCAAACCACCGCCTACCGAGATGGTGATGAGTGGGTGGTCAACGGTCACAAGTGGTTTATCTCTGGGGCGCGAGGCGCAAAATTCGCCCTCTTGGTCGCCCGGACCGAGGACGATCCAGATATCCCACAGGCGGCGAACAGTTGCTTCATCGTCGACATGCCCTCGGAGGGGTGGGAGATCGTCCGAGATGTGCAGACCATGTCGGGAGGGCACAACCATTGCGAGATCTTGATCAAAGATCTGAGGGTTCCCGCTGAAAACATGCTCGGAGGGCAGGGGCAGGGGCACCTCCTCGGCCAGTACCGGCTGGGCCCGGCGCGACTGGCGCACTGCATGAGGTGGATCGGTCAAGCAGAAATCGCGCTCGACATGATGGTCGAGCGGGCGATGGAGCGCTACTCACATGGAAGTCTGCTCGCCGAGAAGCAGGGCATTCAGTGGTTGATTGCCGACTCGGCTGTCGAGCTCTACCAATGCAAGTTGATGGTGCTCCACGCCGCCTATCAAATCGAGCAGCAGATGGACTTCACAGCGGTGGTGTCAATGGCGAAACACGTGGTGGCAAACAGCCTGTGGCGGATCATCGATCGTGCTATCCAGGTTCACGGTGCGTTGGGCTATTCCACCGACACACCCCTCGCAGGCATGCTGCAACAGGCTCGATGGGCCCGATTCGCTGATGGCGCCGATGAGATTCACCAGATGCGAATCGCTCAGCGAACCATCGCTGCATTCAATGACTCTGGGAGCACAAGGGCAGCAACGGGCAATCTGCCGCTCTGATCCAGCTCGTAACGAGAAGTTCACCTGGAGGTTCCAGATCACACGCGCGTGACTCATGTGGATAGTTGACACGTCTGAGGTGGCACCGAAACGGTTCCGCGCTCGACAGATCACTTGCGAGTGGTCATCGTCGCTGAGAGCCTGTCGTCGGCCTGGCATTCCGAGCGTTGCAATCTTTCAGACCGACACCGATGCATCTGCCCACCGGCACGGACTTGGACGTTTGGCACCTGCGATCTGGGGTACCTGGCTCGAGTCAACTCCATGGTTGACGCTGGAGCGCCAGGTCGGAGATCAATTGTGTTCAGGTGCCCCCTCAGAGGCGATGGCTCTCGCCCAGGCGTAATCGGCCTTACCAGCAGGAGTTCGCTCGATATGGTCGACGACGATTACAGCCTTGGGATGTTTGTAACGCGAAAGGTCGTTCATGAGTTTGCTGAGTTCGCGAGGGCTGGGCGCCTTGATGTCTGGGTGGGCGAGTGAGATGACTGCAGCTACTTCGCTGCCCCAGGTTTCGCTCGGTCGGCCAACCACGATGCAGTCATGAACCGATCGATGTCGAAGGACGGCATCCTCGACCTCTTCGGCATAGACCTTCTCGCCGCCGGTGTTGATGCAGACAGACTCTCGGCCAAGTGCTTCGATGGTTCCGTCGGCAAGTCTGCGGGCGTGATCGCCAGGTGCTGTGAACCTGACCCCGTCAACAATGGGATAGGCGCGCGCGGTGAGTTCCTGATCGCCGAGATATCCGAGTGGAAGACGGCCACCCGTCGCAAGCCACCCAACTTCCTGCGAACCAGGCCCAAGCACCTTGGTTCGGTCGGCAGAGAGCACCACGGTGCGATTGAGGCGGGGCCGAAAGACCCCCGAGGCGGCTGCACCAGCCGTTGAGACAATCGACATCTGCCCTCCGGACTCCGATGATCCGAATCCGTCGACGATCATCACGGTGGGGAGTGCGTCGAGCAATCGCGCCTTGGTTCTCGCTGACAGAGGCGCCCCACCCGTCAGGACCACGTTGAGGGACCCGGGGTCGTAGTCGCCGTGTTCCAATTCATCCAGGAGTGGGCGAGCGAATGATTCACCAACGATCCCGAGAAGCGTGACTGATTCGCGTTCAACAGTCCTCCAGATATCGGCAGGAACAAGGCGGTCGGTGTGTTCAGGGATCACCACGCATCCACCGGCGAGGAGTGCTCGCAGCGCTGTCCATTGGCCTGCGCCGTGCATGAAGGGTGCGCAGGTGAGGCTGCGCAGGTCGGGTCGCATCTGGTCGACGAAGGCGTCGAGCGGCTGAGGTGCCCGAGATGCGTCAAAACATTCGATGACGGCATCCCCGTTCCTCCACATCACACCTTTCGGACGGCCAGTCGTGCCACCGGTGTAGAGCAGGTAGAGATCATCTGCGGATGGTGTCACGGGTGGATGCCCGAGGGGAGCCTCGGCGAGTGCCGTCTCGAAATCGATGGTGTCTTCGTCACTCTCGCCAACGCA
This sequence comes from Ilumatobacteraceae bacterium, assembly GCA_040263235.1. GTDB lineage: Bacteria > Actinomycetota > Acidimicrobiia > Acidimicrobiales > Ilumatobacteraceae > Casp-actino5. The sequence continues at coordinate 4,982 of JBDQKN010000005.1, read as the reverse complement.
AAACACGGTGCGCAGTCCGGGTAGTTGCTCGAGCGCGACGCTGAGCGTTGGAAGCAACGATGACTCGACCACGATGGCGGTAGCACGTGCATCGGTAAGAACGTCTACGAGTTCGCTTGCGGTGTAACGATGGTTGACATTGAATGGCACGACTCGAGCGGCGAATGCGCCCATCATCGACTCGAGGTACTCCGGGCGATTGAGCATCAGGATTGCCATGTGGTCCTGACCCGACTCGTGGCATTCGAGTTCGGATCGCTCGCGGTGGCAGCCGAGCCCCTCTCGGTGGAGAGCCCATGAGAAACGCCGAACACGATCGACGAATTCTTCTTGTGTCCGTCGAGTTGAGCCGGGGCCGACTACGCAGAGTGCATCAGGGCGCGCGTGTGCAACAGCACGCAAAATGTCAATCGCTGGAACCCGTCCGGATTCATCATCAGGTTGCGAGTCGACTGTGGTCATGTGCATAGGTGGCGCACGGCGCCCGAGGTCACTCGTAGCTGCGGAAAATGATCTCGGCGACGCAGCTTGGCTTGTCGACACCCTCACATTCGAAGGTGAATTCCATGGTGCTCTGGATGCCGCCCGGTATGTCGGTGACTTCCATCAGCCGCACGCCAAGGCGAAGGTTCGAGCCGACCTTGACCGGCGACATGAAACGAATCTTGTTTGCTCCATAGTTGACCCCCATGGAGAATCCGGTGATCTGAACTACCTGCGGGTAGAGCATCGGCCCCATTGACAACGTCAGATAGCCGTGAGCGATCGGAGCGCCGAATGGGCCAGCTGTCGCTCGCTCAACATCGACGTGGATCCACTGGTGATCTCCAGTCGCCTCGGCGAAGAGATTCACCTGTTCCTGGGTGACGTTGACATACGGGCTGTAGCCGAGGTGTTCGCCGATCAGGCTCTTGAGTTCGTCGGCGCCGTTGATGGTACGTGGGCTCATCCGCACAGCATGCCAGAGTGTGATCTGGGCAGACGAGGCGATGGCAGAGGGGGATCCACCCTCTGGTGCCTGTATCTATGGGGCATGGAGCCAATGGGCAATGAGCAGCAGGTGGAGCAGCGCTCGGGCCTCGTGGCAATGGTGGGACGCCCGAATGTCGGGAAGAGTTCGCTGGTCAACGCCATTTGTGGACGCAAGGTCTCGATCGTTTCGGACAAACCACAGACCACACGCCATCGGGTTATGGGCGTCTTCGATCGGGAGGGTGTTCAGGTGGTGTTCGTTGATACGCCTGGTCTGCACAAGCCGGTGTCCGCCCTTGGCGAGCGGGTGAATGCCACCGCACTCGAGAGCTCGGGCGATGTCGACCTCCAATGCTTGGTGCTCGACGCGACGAAACCATACGGACGCGGCGACCAGTGGGTGGCCGACCGGATGGACCCATCCCGGATGATCGTTGTGGTGAACAAGGTTGACATTGCCGGTCGCGATCGCGTGATGGCGATGCTCGCAGCCTCAGGAGAGCTCGATGCACGGGCGTACTTCCCAGTGTCTGCTCGAACCCAAGACGGCGTGCCGGCGTTGGTCGAGCACCTGACGGCCCTGATGCCAATCGGGCCGCGATGGTTCTCAGATGGGGAGACCAACGACATGCCTCCCGAGCGGTGGGTGGCCGAATTGGTTCGTGAGCAGTTGCTCGCGGTGGTGCACGACGAACTCCCATATTCCATTGCAACGCGTGTTACCGATTGGGAATGGCCCCGAATCCGGTGTGAGATCTTGGTTGAACGGGAGAGCCAGAAGGGAATGGTGATCGGACGTGGCGGCTTGGTACTTCGCGAGGTTGGTCGCCTTGTCAGAGAGCAGTTGCCCGAGGGCGCGTTTATCGAGCTTCGTGTTCGAGTCGATAAAGACTGGCAGCGCAGGCCTGATCGGGTTGAGCGACTCGGTTACTGATCCTTAACCGGTAGTCGAAGTCTGCGGGGTTGACGTCGTCGACGGCACGTTTGGCAGTGAGGTCGAACTCTGATTGGGCTCGACGCTCGTTTCTGTGCTTGTTGGAACGGTGGTGGTCGCAGCAGTGGTAGTGGTTCGCGCCACAGTCGTCGTGGTGGTCTCGGGTGCTCCGGCGATCAGCGAGGAGAAGTCGCTCCAGGCAAGTGGCTCGCCTGGCTCACTGTTCTCACCTCTGGACGGCACGTACACACTGATTGGGCTGTCGGAAACGGTGAAGCTGACCTGGCCGATCCCGCCTTCAGCGGTCGTAAAAAGGGTCAGGGTTAGCGCAATCTGGGCAATCGCTCGACGTTGTTCGAGGCTGGAGAGTCGGGCGATGGTGGATGGCGACAGGTCGATCACGGCAAGGCCGCGGTCGACGGTGAATCCGGTGATGAGCCCTCGATCAACCTCGGTTCTCAGCGCAACACCCGTTCCTGGTGGAGGGCTGACAAGTTGCTCTATGAGGAGCCGATCGCTGACGGGTGTCGGCAGCGCGATCGTGATCGGTTGGAGTTCGCCCGACGATCCAATCAGGTAAACGACATCGACTGGGCGGGTCTCGACGATGGTGGTCGTTGTCTCCTCAGCCCCATCGATGGTGGTCTGCGGATTCGGCACCTCGGTACTCGATGTTGTGGTGCTCGTCGCGTCGAGGTCGTAGGGGACATCATCAAAGGTCTGGACCCGTTGATCGATTGGTAGGCCGCACGCCGTGAGTGCAACCGCGCCTGAAACCAGCGCTCCGATCATCCTGGAGGTGTTGTTCATCGCGGATCCTCCCGTCGCTGGGTTGGGGCGGCGGGAAGCATGATGACGAAGCGGGCCCCGCCGCTGCGCCGATCCTCAACCCACGCAGCCCCACCGAGCGCCAAAGCGTGTTCAGCCACCAACGCAAGACCGAGGCCGGTTCCGACTCGATGGCGTGAGGCACTACCACGCGCGAATCGTTCGAAGATTCGCGTTCGCTCACCAACTGCCACCCCGGGACCCTCATCTTCCACGCCGACGAGCAGCGTGCCGGGTTCGTCGCCCCGATCGATGGCCACCCGTGTGGCGCCACCAGCGTGTACGTGCGCGTTCTCAACCAGGTTGCTGATGATGCGCTCCACGCGGAGCTTGTCGACCTCGGCCACTGTGTCGAGCCCTTCGGGGACTTCAAGAGGCACGGTGGGCGTGGAAGATCGAGCGATAATCCGCGAGATCAAGTCAGCGAGGTTCACCTCTTCGATGTGGCCATCGATTGCCCCTGCCTCGAGTCGTGACAGTTCAAGGAGGTCGATGACCATGGCGTCGAATCGTCGTACCTGCTCAACGAGCACGTCGAGAGCCTGTCGTGTGCGCTCTGGGAGTTCTTCTCGTCTGGCTGCCAGTACCTCGACTGCTGCGGTCATGGCTGTGATCGGCGAGCGCAGTTCATGACTGACGTCTGAAGCGAATCGAGCCTCGCGCTCAATTCTGGCTTGGACCGCATTCGCCATCTCGTTGAAGGCTTCGGCGAGCCGATCGAGTTCTGGATCCTCTGACCGATCGAGTCTGGCGTCGAGCCCACCCGACGCGAGCTGTCCTGCAGCATCAGCGACGCGAGTCAGTGGTCGCAACAGGCCCCGGCTCGTCGTGAATCCGAAGAAGGTGGCGAAGAGCGCCGCAAGAACTGAGCCAATGAGCAGGGCGGTGACGACAAGCCGCAATGTGCGCTCGGTTGAAGCGAGTGGGAAGGCCTCGAGGTACCCGGCATTGTGCGATCGAATGTGCACACCAATTCCGAGGTACGGCTCACCGTCATACTCAAACTGTTGCTGGCCGCTCTGGCCACGTGCGACCGTCTCACGGAGGTCGGAGGGGAACGCGCTTGCCGGATACTGCAACAGATAGGCGATGTCGGGGTTGATGAGCACGGCGAATCCATCGGATTCGATGTCGAGGGCAAGGAAGCCCTCTGAAACCCCGTCCTGTTCGAATGCGGTGCGCACCGCAAGCGCATGGTCGAACGCTGACGACCTGGCAGCAGAAATTCGTTGATCGAGGAGTGAGTCGCGGGCGACGGAGTAGGTGGCGGTAGTGAGTCCAAGGCCTGCGAGTAGTCCGATCAAGCCGAAGAACAGGGCGACCCGACTGCTGAGGCGTGGGGATCGCAACCGGAGCATGTGTTCAGTCTGGCCGATACGGGGGTTCCACCGCTGCCGGTGGGACACCAGGGGGAGGAAGGTATCCCACCGGGGCAGCGTGAACAGAGATCATCGTCGTCATCCGCTGTGACGAAATGGTGCGATGAATGTGCGATTTCTGTAACAAACCAGGTGCTGCGTGGTTACCGCCGTGGGCTGATGCCCCGGGTGGCAGACTGTCAGCGGTGCAGAGCGTTCTATTCATCGAAGACGACGACGCGATCAGGCTTGCGTTGAGCCTTGCTCTTGAAGATGAGGGGTACGAGGTGCATGGGGCGCCCGACGGAGCCGGTGGACTCGTTCAGTTCGGGATCCACCACCCTGATGTCGTCCTGCTTGACCTCGGACTCCCCGACTTGTCGGGTTTTGAGGTGTGTCGGGCGATCAGAGCCACTTCAACGGTCCCGATCATCATGGTGACCGCTCAGACCGACACCTCGGACATGGTGGCAGGACTCGAAGCCGGAGCGGATGACTATGTCACTAAACCAGTGGTCCCGAGGGAGTTGTCTGCCCGGATATCGGCATTGTTGCGTCGAGCACGACTCCAGACCACGGGTTCCTCGGAGCGTCCAGAGGAAGTGCTGACATTCGGTGCGGTTGAACTGCATCGCGAGAAGGGGATCGTCGTTAAACACGGCGGCGAACTGTCGCTCACCAGAACCGAATATCGATTGCTCTGCGAGTTCGCAGATCACGCTGGAGCAGTGCTCAGCAGGGACCAGTTACTCGAACGTGTCTGGGGATATGAGTACCTCGGAGACTCGAGGCTGGTCGACGCCCATGTCCGACGACTTCGTCTCAAGATCGAAGATGTCCCAGATGACCCTCGCCTGATCGTGACCGTGCGCGGTCTCGGATACCGGCTG
>JBDQKN010000004.1:0-25188 GCA_040263235.1 Ilumatobacteraceae bacterium | reverse complement strand
GTCGAAACGTTGACGGATCGACGAGATCCATTCGTCGGCCTTTAACCATCGTTCATCGGCCGAGGCGCGCACATCGTGTGCGGCTCCATCAGCTCGTGGCCACGAGCCGAACCACTTCACACTCGCCTGTTTGGCGTGCAGCGAACGCATGGTGTCGGCCATCAGATCGTCAGACACGTGACCTTCAGCGAGGATGATGAAGCAGTATTCACCGAGACCACCGTGTTTGATCGGCCGGGAGATGAGGTTCGACAGGTTGATTCGGCGGGCTGCGAACTCCTGCAGGATCGAGATGAGGCTTCCCGGTTCATCAGCCCGTTGAAACACGACAAGTCCGGTGCGGTCATGTCCGGTTGCAGCAGGCCCGCCGGAACGAGCGACGAGAACGAACCGTGTCTGATTTCCTGCTTCGTCCTCGATGTCAGCTGCGAGCACCTCAAGGCCGTACAACTCGGCCGCTACGCGCGGCGCTATAGCTGCAAGGCCGTGAGTGTTCTCCACCGACACGGCTTCAGCAGCGCCGGCGGTTGAGGTCGCGGCTCGAATCGATGCCTCGGGTAGGTGCTCGCGTAGGAACCGGTGGCACTGTGCGGTGGCGATCGGGATTGACATCACGGCCGTGATGTCGCCGATGGTGGTCCCGGCAGGAGCGGCGAGACAGAGGTGAATATCGAGAACAACCTCTCGTGTGATGACGAGGTCATGGTCGAAGGCAAGCGCATCGAGAGTGAAGTTCACCATCCCCTCGATGGAGTTCTCGATCGGTACGAACCCGAAGTCGACCTCTCCGCTACTCACCGCATCGAGCACGTCAGGGACGGTTCGTCTTGGCGTCAATTCGGCGGCGGCCAGATCGCCCTGTGTGCGAAGGGCCTGCTCGGTGAAGGTGCCGAACGGACCGAAGAACGCGACACGGAGAGTGCCGTTGTCCGATCGGGTGCTGGTGTTCGACGTGTTCACTCGGGCAAGGCTAGGGCAGCGGGCCCGTGGGCGTGCCACGATGTGTCGATGGACGCCTCCGAGCTCGCCGCTCTCGTCGATGCCATTCGTGCCGGCGAGGTCACCCCCGACGATGCAGTGAGCCGTTTGCGGCGACTTCCATTCGCCGAAGTCGGTGATGCGATGGTCGATCACCACCGTGCACTCCGCCAAGGGATGCCTGAGGCTGTCTACGGTCCCGGGAAAAGTCCCGAACACTGCGTAGACATCGTTGGCGAGCTTCTCGAGCACGGTTCGGGAGCGGTGTTGCTCACCCGGGCCTCAGAGGCCCAGGTGAAGGCCGTACGAGCGGTTCATGACGAACGTTGGGTCGCCGAGGTCGCGGCCGGTTGTGTGCTGTATCGCGCTCCGCAACTGCGAGATCCGCAACCTCGGGTTCTGGTCATGACAGCCGGCACCGCCGATGTGCCAGTGGCTGACGAAACGGCGTTCACGCTTCGTGCCCATGGGATCGTTCCCGACCGGCTGCATGACGTGGGGGTGGCCGGACTGCATCGCCTGCTCGCGCATCTCGACCGGGTGACAGCAGCCGATGCTGTGATCGTCATCGCGGGGATGGAAGGGGCCCTCGCCAGTGTTATCGGCGGGCTCGCTGGAGGACCAGTGGTGGCAGTACCGACATCGGTTGGTTACGGAGCCGGCCTCGATGGTGTAACCGCTCTGCTCGCCATGCATGCCAGTTGCGCGTCCGGCGTCAGCGTCGTGGGTATCGACAACGGGTTCGGTGCAGCCACGGCCGTAGTGCGAATGCTCACCTTGGTGGGGTCATGAGTCGGGTTGCTTGGTTCCAGTGCTCAGCCGGTGTAGCGGGCGACATGGTGATGGGAGCGTTGGTTGCCGCAGGTGCCGACCAACTCGCCGTGATGGATGCCGTCGGTGGTCTCGGCGTTGACGGCTGGGCGCTGATGTTCGAAGAAGTTCAACGCTGCGGGGTTAGGGCAACGTGGGCCAATGTGGTCGTGCACGACCACGACCATCATCCCCATCGACCAGCGCGTGAGGTGATCGAGTTGATCGCTGCAGCAGAACTCCCCGAACGCATACGCGACCGTGCTGTGGCCGTATACCGGACGTTGGCCGAGGTCGAGGCCGGCATCCACGGTGCTGATCCCGACGAGGTTGAACTGCACGAGGTGGGAGCCATCGACTCGATCGTTGATGTGGTTGGAGTCTGTGCAGCACTCGAAAGTCTCGGAATCGACGAACTCCATTTCTCGGCGATTGGCGTTGGCCACGGGACCGTCAACACAGCCCATGGGACATTCCCTAACCCCGTTCCAGCAGTGACCGGTCTCCTCGCCCGAGTCGGCGCCCCAGTGAGCGGGGTTGATACCGACATGGAACTGGCGACACCGACGGGTGTCGCCCTCATGACCGTGCTCGGAACGGCTACTCCATCACTTCCTCCAATGACTGTCTTATCGACGGGTTTTGGTGCCGGCACCCGCGACACCCCAAGCCGACCGAACGTGGTGCAGGTGGTGATCGGCGATGCTGTTGACATCGGCACTGGCGATGGGGAGCTCGCCCACGAGGTCTCGGTGAACGTCGACGACGTGACCGGCGAGGTCTTGGCCCACGCGATCAGTCAGTTGCTCAACGCTGGCGCGTTCGACGCGTGGGTGACACCGATCGTGATGAAGAAGGGTCGTCCCGCTCACACTGTTCACGCTCTGTGTGACGATGCTCGACGGGAGCAGATCATCGAGGTGATGCTCGCTGAGACCGGGTCGCTCGGTATTCGTTCACACCGGGTGGAGCGTTGGCCACAACAGCGTCAGGACCTCACCGTTGAGGTCGATGGCCATCCGGTCCGAGTCAAAGTTGCCGAGCATCGGTTGAAGGTCGAATTCGACGACGCGGCACGGACAGCGTCATCGCTCGGTATCCCGATCCGTCAAGTAATCGCTGCCGTCGAAGTCCTCGCAGACAGCAGTTCTCGACGCAACTCGACGAGTTCGGGAGCCGGTTCTCCTCCAGACCAGTCATCCGCAAGCACACGCTCATAAGACGCCCATTCCTGTCGCAGCCCAGCTGTGTCGCCTCGGGCCGCTCGCGCCCGCATCCGCAATCCAATCAGCTCCTCATGCCCAGGGAGTACCTGCAATCCCCTGGCGGTAGCCCAGAACACCCCATCGAGGTCGCCAAGTGCGAGATACCACGATGCGAGATCACCAGCGGCTCCCGTGGCGAGTACCACGAGTTCAGAGGTGATGCCCTCTGGGTCGGGCCACAGATACGCCGTGCCTGCAAACGGCAGGCCTCTCACCAATTCCAGCGCCGGTCGGAGCACACCGATCGCGCTCGCCGGCGGGAGAGGCCGGGCCAGATCTCGAGCAGCCCGAAGTACATCTGCGTCGGTCAGCGCGTCGGGATGCAGGCAGAGCTCCTCAGTAAGAGTCCGATCGATCCACTCTGCTCCCTCCTCGGGAGCAACCGAACGGGCGAGTGACCGACGAGCATCCGAGACAACGTTGGAGAACGTCGCCGCCCGCACCTCGGAATCCCACAGCGCCGCCCTTGCACGCGAGCGTGTGGGGCGTTCGCGGTGCGTCGCCAGCCACACCACCAACTCAGCCGACTTGGAGCGGTCAAATTCGATGGTCTCGCCGTTGGCGTTCTCAATGATCGGCTCCCCTAGAACGCGAATCATGATCGGAGGAGATGGCACAGTCGTGGCTCCAATGCCCCCTGACGCGTCATCGTCGAATGTGGGTTCGCTGGACAGTTCCGCAACGGCCGGTTGTTCTGCTGCTGAGAGACGTAGCGGCGTCACACGAGGACCGGTGGCCGACAGCAGACAGGAACCATCACTCTCAAGCCGAAGATCAAGTGGTGTGCTTGTTTCGGTGATGGTGTTCGGCATCAGCATTGTGCCGACAGCATGTATAACCGGATTCACCGGGTCACCGAGGAGAATGCGCTCTTCCCAAGGGTGAGAGTCAAGGAGGTGAGGCTCAGGTTCAAACCCATCCCCAGCGCTGACGACACAATGCTCGGCAAACGGAGAGACCTCAAGGGCTGCTTGCAGGCCAGCCACAACCTCTTCCGCTCCAACTCCATGCACCTCGAGACCGCCAGACATTTCGAGGTCCACGAAGACATCTGATCCATCGTCGGTCGTGCCTACCTGAACGAGAGTTGGGAATGGGAACACCCCATCCTCGATGACGGGCAGCGTCGAAAGCCTCCACTCTCCTGCGTCGACCAACTCCCACGGTGCCTCCAGGCGAAGGCTCTGGTCAGTACCGATACGAACTGAGCCACCGGCCTCAACTGCTGCCCAGTCGAATCGACACCGCTGGTCGGCGAGTGCGGGTGCGATCGACCTCAAGGCCAAGTCCACTGCCGCTACTCGATCTAAGGCCCCAAGTTCTGCAGCGCGAGCCATAACGGTTCGTTCAACTTCGACCATGTGTGGGGCTCTCGAGCGTGGACGCTGCCCGGAGCGCGCCCGACGTAACCCGCTGCGCCGCCGAGCGCCGAGTGCTCCAACGAGGCCAGCTGCCAGCATCGTCACGCCTGCAAGTTCGACCCAACGGCCGTTGCCGGGCTCCAGGTTTCCTGCAGGAGAAGACTCAACTAACGGTGCCGCCACCGCAGTCACCGGCGGCTCCACCGGCGAGGGGACAGTGACGGCGTCGACGTCAGGGCGCCACTTCTCAATCTCGTCGACAATGTGAGCAGGCAGATCTGGAGCGATTGCTTCGGCGAGTTGGGTCCCGTCACTTTCGGCGGGGAGGATCAGGTCCCAACCGGGAATCACGAGTTCAGGAGACTTGAAAACCCGACCATCTGACATCTCGCGTTCGGCATTGAGGTCGAAGATTTCAGCCCACCGACTGGCATCACCGAGTTGAACGGCTGCGATCGTCGACAGGGTGTCACCCTCAACAACACGATGTGTTCCAGGGCTTGAGACCGCTACCAAGCCGTCCTCCACCACCGGGAGTGCCAAACGCCACCCGGGACGGATGGTTGCGGGATTGGAGAACACCGAACCATCGGTCATCACCGTGCCGAGGTTCAGCTCAAGTATCCCATCAGCGATGACGAAGATGCGTGAACCATCACCAGCCGCGAGTCGTTCAGCGATGCCATACACCGACTCACCGGGCTCAACAGTCCAGGTGTCGATCGAACTCGAGACACCATCAGGTTCATCGCCTGAAACCACAACCGGATCAGATGCAGCAACCGCACCTGCTACTGGCTGAGCTATCAACAGGAAGCCGCTCACCATGACTCGCGCACAACGGGCAGCCGGCCCCGCTGAGAAGCTGATCCCTTGGCGCAGGGCCCGTAGTTCAGCTGGCACCGAGATGCCGACAGCAACAACTGAAATCCAACCGACGATGAGACCGCAACGGATCAGAACATCAACGAGCGCCTCTATATCCAACGGTTCACCCAACGAATCGATGAGGCGCCAGAGCCACCCACTGATCTCTCCCAGCCCATGGAAGGGTGACCATCCTCCGAACCGCGCCTGTGCGCAGAGGACCAACAGAACTGGTGTTGCAGCCAGAGCGACCCCTGCCAGTACCGACACCATTCGACGCGCGAACTCTCTCATCATCAGCCTCCTCAGCCCCGTTTCGCGAGCACCACTGCCCGACCTTCAATGACGGCCGTCGGACCGACGACCTCTACGACGACCGCTATGCGGTCGTCTATCACGGTCACCTCGGTGACCACTCCTTGAGCCCCAAGCCCACCTAGTAGCGACTCGGCAGTGAGCCGGGCGCGACGAATGGCCTCACCTCGATCGAGTCGGACCTGCGGGTCGACGCCTCTGAGGGCCGATATCTCGAGACCCTGCGCGCCGGCACGGGCTGCTTGAAACGCGATCTCCGTCGCGTCGGAACGAAGCGAAATTGTGGTTGATACGTCACGAGCCATCCACAACACGGTTCCCATCGTCAGCACCGTGAGGACCACCAGTGAGGAAACCACCGCAGACCCCGTGTCGCCGGTGACTCTCACGGTGCGCTCCATCTGAACCGGTCGACCACCGCTGTCGATCGACCAGTTGCAGATCCACAACGAACAAGGACCGAGACCGAACCACCGGGATGGTACGAACCCATCTCGAGCTCAACCGTGGGTGACGGGCACGTGCCGCTCTCTAGGCCCATGACCTCCACCGCCGTCAACGCCGCAGTGCGAGCACGGGTTGGGTCGCGTTCTGCGGCCGCAGCCTGTGCGGCGGCCGCGGCTGCGGATCGAGAGATTGCTGCCTGGTCCACCTTGAGTCCGACGACAACGATCAGCAGTGCCACCGAGACAACCATCGGTGTCAATAGCACGAGGCCGAGAGCCTCGGCTGATCCGCTCTCACCTCGCGACCTCATGGTCTCCACCTCTCGATCGGCACTACCTCGACTATCTGAATGTCCGCGCCGACTCCGTACACCAGACCCGGAACGCGGCCGACGACAGATGTGGCCGCGAACCCGTTCTCAGCAACGACCACCACCGACTCGACCTCCAATCCGTCGATTGATGAGAGCGAAGCGCGCGCCGAGGCGGCAGCCGATTCAACGGCAACCGAACCTCTGGCAGCCGTCACCGAGGTCGCGTGGGCTACCGCACGAACTTGGCTCCGAGAATGCCCCCACGATGCTGCCTGGACCGCCATGGTGGCCAGAACACAGAACACCGGTACCAGCAGCACCATCGTGAGGGAACCGGCGGCGCCTGAGTCGGAGCACGCTCGCCGCCTCACGGGGCTGAAGGAAGCTGAATCGGGGTGGCTGCCTGCGCGCGGATCCGGCCCCACAACACGCCCGCCACAACGGCAACACTCACACCAGATGCCACGAACCAGAGCACCTGCTCGAGCGATGCTGCGCCTCGGTCTCCCGAGAGGCGACGCACGCGGTACATCACCTGGTGAGTCACGCCAGTTCCGAGGATCGTTGATTCCATGTCTTGTCTCCTTGTTGGTTTGTCGCCCCGTCATGTCGGGGAGATCGACAGTGCTGGATAGATCACCAGCACCATGAACACGAGGGCCATGCCGACGATTGGCCCGGTAAGTCGGCTGGTTCGCAGCCGTGCCTCGATCTCCTGCTCCCCGGCGAGGGCTGACCGCAGACTCGCTGCCCGAGCCGTGAGACTTCGCACCACTGGCGCTCCTTCCGCACCGGCAATTGAGATGGTCGAGGCAACATGTCGAAGTTCCTCAAGAGCGAATCGATCTGCGACAGCCTCAAGGGCGTTGACGAGCGAAGCTCCACGAGTCGCCTGTTCGCGCAGGCTGCGGCGCAACTCATCAAACAGTCGGCCATCACCCACTGCGGCGGCCTGTTCGAGCGCGGATTCATGTCCGTTGTCTCCGGCGACGAGCATGGTCACCATGTCCACGTACGCCGTCAGCTGATGTCGGAGCCCGAGACGAGCGTCACGAACCCGGTCCCGAGTGGTGTGCACAGCGGTCGCAACGCCAATCAGGCCGCCGAGTAGTGCCCCACCAGCAGGTACTCCGATACCGAGGGACATCACCCCAGTAAGCGTTCCGATTCCGACAAGAACGGGCGCAAGAGCAAAGCCAATTCCACCCGACAGCGCAAGGATGACTGTGTGTTCGTGGGCGCTGCGATCAAGAACCGCTAGGTCTGGCCGACTCACGTCGAGATGCACGACTGAGAGCCGAGGCGCCCGTGTTGACGTCATCAACACAGAAAGGCCGAGTGCGGCCGTCAGGCTCGACAGGACTAACCATGCGATCGAGCTCATCAGGTCGCCCCTCGCAGAAACCGGGCCGGTCGGGGGAACACCGACAGCGACGAAGCCCGACGAATGAGCCCAGCGAACACGGCAATCGCAACCACGAGCAGCAGTTGCCCTTCTGGTGAGTCATAGGCGTCGAGATACGAATTTCGTCCAGCAAGGAGAAGAGCCGCGATGAGCGAAGTCATGATCGCAACAAGGATCGAAACCTCTCGTCGAGCTGGGGCCCTTTCGGCTTCGACTAGCCGCCTGCGCTCCGATTGGAATCGAACTTGGTCAGCAAGCGAGCCCAGCACCGCCGAGGTCCGTGCACCACGTCGAAGGGAGATCAGCAGTCCAACTGCCACAAGGTCACCAATGGGATCATTGAGATCATCAGCGAACTCGCGGAGCACGGCCTCTAGGTCATATCGTCCGAGCCCAGCCGCAAGGCGCCGCACCACCGGTCGGAGAGACTCCGGGCACGTTCGAACAGAGCTGACGATTGCCCCAACCGGCTGTTCACCTGCGAGGAGCAGGTCACGTACCAATTCAATCCATGTGGCAAGAGCATCTCCAGCAGCGAGATCGCTGTCCGCAGTATCTGATCTCGATCGTCTGGAAACGAACCAGACGGCTCCCCCAGTGACGAGTGCGGCCGGCACCCACCCAGACAGAATCGCGACCACGCAAGCGGTGAGAAGTGCAGCAACCGAACGGATCAGGAGTCGGTGATCGGGTCGTCTGATCGGGACAGCAAAGGGGTTGGAGATTGCAATGACCAGTCCGGTGAGGCCAACGAGGGAAAGCACCACCAGCGCCCCACCGTCCCCAATCACGATGCCCCCCACGTGTGAAACAGCGTTGGATCTTGCCCAGCACGCTGAAGCCGCTGCAGGCGACGTTGGGAAAGTGGTGCGACCTGTCGCAGGTGATGATCGTCTCCCATTCGGAACACTTCCGTGGCGCTGACCCCGCCACGCTCGCCGACTCCACCCACCTCGATCACCGAGGCGACTCGCCGGGAGGTTCCTGCGGATCCGACATTACGAACGAGGTCGATGTGGATGACGAAATCAACGGTCTGGGATATCAGATTCCAAATTGCGAACTCAGGAAGTGCCGTGTGCGATTTGGCGACGTAGTACGCGAGACGATGGAGCACGACGTCGGCGCTATGGGCATGGATGGTGGTAAGCGACCCACGCGCACACATCGATGCCACGTCGAGCATGTCGAGGGCCTCATCCTCGACGAGTTCTCCCACCACCACGCGATCGGGGTTCAGCCGTCTGGTCAGTTCAACCAACGTCCGAGTTGCCACGGTGCCTTCGCCTTCAGAGTTCGGACCACGGGTATGCAGCGATGGTGCATCCGGATGACGCGGATCCTCCTCGAGGTGAAGTTCGAGAAGATGCCGCTCCACGGTGACGATCCGTTCACGTGGGTCGACTGCTCCCAGTAACTCGACGAGCAATGTCGTTTTGCCCGCCCCGGGAGGACCAGATACCAGCATCGTGAATCCGGCTCGTACCATCGACTCGAATCGGGGCACCATGGATGGGTCGAACAGTCCACGACCTGCGAGTCCACTCAAGCCCGAGCGTTGAACGGTAAACCGACGGATCGCCATGCGGGGATGAGGTGAGATTCCGTGTTCGCCCGCACCTCCGAGCACCATCACCACACGTGCCCCGCCCGGAGTCTGAAGGGTCGCCATCGGAGCAGAGGTATCGAGTCGCCCCTCACCTGTTGATGACATTCGCCGAGCGAAACGCTTCTGGAACGCCGTGAGTTCGTAGTCGTCAGCCCACAGGCGGCCAACATCGGTCTTTACTCCATCAGCCGTGGTGACCCACGTCTGAGCGGCGGAGTTGACATCAACTTCCTCGACGAGGGGGTCGTTGAGATACCTCTCGAGCGGCCCGGCGCCCAGCACCTCAGCAACGACCTGCTCCATGAGCTCGACCCGTTCATGGTGACCAAGTGGCGACCTGCCTTCCGTCAGCCGATCCCGATCGATCTCGCGCAGTTCCTCACCAATCCAATGGCCAACCAGGAGTTCCTGGCGCCGTCGATCATCGATGAGAGGTGACGACCCAGAAGATGACTGATCGTGTTCGATTGCTTCGACCAGCCGGTCGGCAACTCGGCTGATGACCTCGCGGGCACCGGTCTCAAGCACCATCTGCCCCGATCGGGGGGAGCAGAATCAACCGCGGATCCGGGTGGGCTACGACGAGATGCGCATCCGCATGATCGACCTCGACCGAAATCGACTGCTCTCCAAGCACTGAGGTCTCCTCGGTTGGCAGCGCCGCAATCGTCCCGCTGATGACGATCGTCGGCGGCAGGAGATCGGCGCCAACGGCGAGACCAGCGCGAATGTCTGCTTCGATACGTTCAAGCTGTTGACGATCGGGGCTGAGAACGATTTCAACCCGCGATCGTTCGCGTAGCCCATTCGGGATCTCCCCGGCAGGAAATGAGCGTGCGACCACCACAGACCCTGCGGCGACGAGCGGTTCCTCCTGCAGGTTTTGCTCGACGAGCAACGAACCGGACACGATGCGAGTACGAGCAAATGTGCCGACCAACGATGGGATCAGATGGCCGTCGAGCACCCGAACCGATGGGTCAACAGCGCCAACCGGCACCGACCGCAGGTCGTCGATGCTGACCATCGATCCCGCCGGTATGTCACGAACAGCCTGAACGACCGGGCGCGTTTCTGCTGCAGAGGAATACAACACCAGGTTGCCAACCACCGCGACGGCGATCAGCGCTGCCCCAACCGCAACTCTCGTGCGTCCCGGAGTCGGCCTCATGCCAGACCCCCGATGACGGCCATGGCAGCGGTCCCCCCTACCAGAGCTGGGCCAAAAGCGAGGCTGCGCACGCGGCGTAACACGAGCCAGGCAAGAGCAGCTACGCATCCGAGACCAAGGGCGGGAAGGACCAGCCGCCAGTCGACTTGCCCAAGAATCAACCCGAGGGCAGCGCCGAGTTTCACATCACCGAATCCAAGCCCAGCGGGGTTGATGAGATGACCGATGAGCAGAGGGAGGCAGAAGACGGTGGCGCCGACCGCAGCCTCCCCAAGGGATTTCGAGATAAGTGCGGTCGCCATCGAAGCGACCACCGAAAGGACGATCAATTGATCCGGAAGCCGACGGGTTCGGACGTCGACAGCGGCCGCAGCACAGAGTGGGACGATCGCCACAAGAGCCGGGGTTGGCATGGAACACCTCCTGAGAACAGCAGTCATCGATTAGGGCTGCGGAACGTAGTGAGCATCGACACACCGATGCGGAGGAATTTCGAAACTCTCGCCGTGATCGGTTGTCG
Organism: Ilumatobacteraceae bacterium; assembly: GCA_040263235.1. Classification (GTDB taxonomy): domain Bacteria; phylum Actinomycetota; class Acidimicrobiia; order Acidimicrobiales; family Ilumatobacteraceae; genus Casp-actino5. Next base: position 14,127 of record JBDQKN010000004.1, on the reverse strand, counting down.
AGCGGTGAGCGCATGCCCGACCTCTCTCGGATCAGCGAACCCCGAAGGTCCAGCCCTCCTCGGCTGAAACAACGACCCATTCGTCGACGGTGAGGTCCGGCGCGAACCAGTCGGCGAGAGTGCCGTCGGCATCAGCGGCGGCGAGTCGCTGAACCATTGTCATTACCTGCGCTGCATCTCGGACCGGGTGCAACGACACGTCGATATCGAACATGCTCGGCCAGATCTCAGCGATTGTCACCGGAGCATCAGCCGTCTCGAACGGCCAGATACGAACCCGTTCGCCGTGTCGACGGCGAAGCAATTCAAGGGACCGAATACCGAGCAACATCTGGGAACCCACACTCCCCGGATAGGCAAGTTGCCATGAACTGAAGGGTCGATGACCCCGAATGCGGACCCGATGCTCGGTGATCCGGAACTCATCGAACGGGGCATAGGTATCGGGACGGGATCGCGACAATCCGTCATGTCGTTCGGCCCCCGGATAGCCCCAAAACGGGGTGCCGTGCCCCTGGGCTGCGAGACGGTCGTTGAGCGCAGCCGCCACCTCGAGGCGATCGTTCCGATTTCGGTCATCGTCAGCGATGTTCTCGGCACACCACGCCCAGACCGAGCGCCAACCGGCCCCGGGCTCGCCGACCACGGCCTCGGCAAATCCCGCCGGATAGCCGAATGAGAAGTCGAAACCGATAAGCACCCGTTGCGAAATCGATGTCTCGATCACCTCATCAATGACATCCATGGCCTCTGAGCGGGTCGATGGATTCACCACGGCAGACGATTTGCTGTCAGCAATCCAGATCGAATCACGACCGCGCTTCGGCGTAGCGTTCGCGCTCCAGTCGACCATGACCACCCGGTCAAACAGCGACACTCCAGACATCGGCTCAATGATCTCACGCACTAAGGTGCCAGCACTGACGGCTGCCCGTAACCGCGGGCCTGATCTGAGGGAAAGCACCATGGCCCACGCGTACCACGAACATCTGAAGTCAGTCCCGCTGTTCTCCGACCTCGACGCCGACGAGCTCGACGCCGTCGCAGCAATCTCCACCCAGCTGGAGCTGAAGCAGGGCAACGAGATCATCAGCGAAGGAGCGAGCGCTCACGAGATGTTCGTCGTGATCTCTGGCACTCTTGAAGTCACCCGTGGCGGACAGCACATCGCCGACATCGGTCCCGGTGGGTTCGCCGGCGAGATGGCCTTGCTGACCCACGCGCGACGTGACGCAACCGTCACTGCGAAGACCGACGTGACCGTCCTCCACCTCGACGGACGCTCGTTCGGAGGCATGCTCGAGGAAGCACCGACCGTGGCAGTGAAGATGCTGCCCGTCGTCGCTGCTCGCGTGATCGCGAACAGCACCAGCCACGCCGACTGATCACCCTCCGAAGGTTCGATTCACCTTCGCAAAGGCCCCAACGGTGAGCAACGCCAGCGCCAGCACCACCCACGGATACACGCTCATTCCGACGCCGTCGACCACCTGACCCGTCACGAATGGAAACACCAGTGCCCCAAGGCCTGCCGCGCCGACGAACCACGAGTTATCTGTGCCGCTGAGGTGCATCCGGCGTTCCAGATAGGCGAGCATCACCGGGAACTGCGGTGCCATGGCCAACCCCATGACAGCAGTCCCGACCCACACCGCCGAAGGTGCTCCGCTGCCAACGACGATGACCAGAGCAGCGACCAACGACAGAACGCTCGAGATGATCATCACCACCTTTGGACGGACGCGATTCACGACGGTCGCCGACATGACACGGCCGGAGGTGAACGTGATCCAGAAGACCGTAGTGACAAGAGTCGCATCACGTGCCGAGAAATCGATCTCCTCGGCATAGGTCAGGATCCACCCCGAGAACGCGACCTCCAGCCCGACGTACATCAAGAAGAACACCGAACAAATCACGAGGAGCTTTCGGGTTGAACCAGTCTGGTCAGCCCGCGCCGACACCGGTGCGGTCGGGGACGCCGTTGAGAGGGCTGCTAGTGCCACCAACCCCGCAACAGCTGCTCCAACCGACGTGATCAACCACAACCCGACGTGCGTCAACACCGGTGTGATCAAAGCACCGACCCCAAACGCCAAGTGGAGAAGGTTCATCGACCGTCCGACCTCAGCGCCTTTCTCCCACATCACCAAGGTGTTCACCCCAACCTCAACAACCGCGACTGCCACGCCGATCACGATGAAAACCGCGAACAGCAACGACAGCGACCAGGCATGCGGGATCAACAAAGCAAATGCGCCCAACACCGCAAGGCCCAACGCAAGGAGCCGGTGCCCCTCAATCCGATCGTAGAGACGACCGCTGATCGCTGAACCCGACATATGGCCAATGGATGCAGCCACGAAGAGAGAACCGATCGCGCCAATCGATGACCCGGTCCGTTCTCGCAGTTCCGTGAGCGCAGGACCGAGCATCGGCATGGTCAAGCCGATAGCGAACCCGGCACCGATGTAGACGGGAACGGGTCGAGGCACGACGGAACACTACGGTCAGTACATGGCTGACGATGCAATCCGCGGTTCGATTCTTGGCACACGGGTGCTCCGCCAAGAAGACCCTGATTTGCTCACCGGTGCGGCCCGTTACACCGGGGATCTTCCTGGCCACATCGTCGATAACGCGCTTCACGCCGTCTTCGTTCCATCACCGGTGGCCCACGGGAATCTCAACACAGTGCACATTGAGGAAGCGACCGCCGTTCCCGGCGTGGTGCGCATCATCACCGGAATCGCTCTGCGAGATGAGATCGGCGTCGATGCCCACCACGGGTTCGTCAAGATCGGTGACAACTTCGCCCGCCACCCAATTGCTCTCGACACCGTTCGGTATGTCGGCGACCCGATCGCGCTCGTGATCGCCACAACGCGCGCCGCTGCCGCCGATGCAGCCCAACTGGTGTGGGCCAACATCGAACCCCTCGAAGTGGTTCTCAACCCCGCAGATGGGATCGTTGCATTCACTGAGGTCTCCGATGCACAGGTCGACCTCGACGCCATTTCGACAGTGACGGTCCGGGGCACCTACGTCAACCAACGTGTCGTCGTCGCCTCGATGGAGCCCGACGCGTGCCTCGCAGAACCCGGCGACGACGGACGCCTGACCTTGTGGGCATCGAACCAGATGCCGCACCTTCTTCGTTCTCAGCTCGCAGCCGCGCTGTCGATGACCGACGCAGAGGTTCGGGTCCGCACACCTCAAGTCGGTGGGGGGTTCGGGGGCAAGGCCGGGCTTCACCACGAGTTCACCGCCATCGCTGCAGCAGCGCGATACCTCGGCCAGCCAGTGGTATGGGTCCCTAGTAGATCGGAGGACATGCTCGGCATGCCCCACGGTCGAGACCAGATCCAGTGGGCCGAAGCTGGCTTCGACGACAGCGGCCGGATCACCGGATTGCGCTGTCACGTGCTCGGCGACGCCGGCGCTTACCCGACCATCGGCGCAGCACTTGTTGGTGGTACCCGGAGAATGGCGGCCGGCACCTATCGGGTTCCAGCATTCCAAGTGCACGCTGTGTCGACTGCAACGAACACCACCCCGGTCGGCGCCTATCGGGGGGCCGGACGTCCTGAGGCCACCGCCATGATCGAACGACTCATGGACCAGGCCGCCCACCAACTTGGGATCGACCCGGTCGAGTTGCGAAAGCGCAACCTTCTGCCCGATGACGCCTTCCCACACACCACACACACCGGGGTCACGTACGACTCCGGTCGTTACGCCCACCCCCTCGACGTAGCCGTTACTGAAGCCGGATACGCCGACCTGCGTGAGGAACAACAGGCTCGTCGCGAGCGAAACGACCAACACCAGCTTGGAATTGGTGTTGCCTGCTACGTCGAGATCACCGCGGGTGGTGGGCCAGAGGAATACGCAGCAGTCACCGTGCACGCCGACGGAACCGCAACCGTGGCAGCAGGAACGGCATCACACGGGCAGGGCCACGCCACAAGTTACGCCATGCTTGTTTCGGACGCCACCGGTATCCCCATCAACAAGATCAAGCACGTCGACGGTGACACAGATGTCGTGCCCCGGGGTGGCGGCACCGGTGGATCACGGTCGCTGCAGTTGGCGGGCTCAGCAGTCGTCGGGGCCACCGACACTCTCATTTCCCAAGCACGTGAGATTGCCGCTCGCCACCTTGAAGCCGACCCTGGCGACATCGTGCTCGACACCATGAGCGGGACCTTTCACGTAGCGGGCGTTCCTTCGAGCGCGGTCGATTGGGCAACCATGGCCCACAGAATCGAGTCTGAGGGCAACACGCTTGGCGCTGACCACGTATTCGTTCAGCCGGGGGCAACGTTCCCCTTCGGTGCGCACATCGCTGTGGTCGAGGTCGACGTCGAGACCGGACAGGCAACCCTGCTGCGTCACATTGCAGTCGATGACTGCGGGACCGTTCTGAATCCTGTGATCGTCGAGGGCCAGCAACACGGCGGTATAGCCTCGGCGGTTGGGCAGGCCCTCTACGAGGAGATGCGATACGACAGCGATGGCAACCCGATCACCGGCAACCTTGCTGACTATGCCCTTCCGTCGGCTGCCGAGATGCCGTCGTTCGAGGTTCACTCGACCGAGACACCAACGCCGAACAACCCGCTCGGGGCCAAGGGCATTGGCGAAGCCGCCACCATTGGAGGGACACCCGCTATCCAAAACGCGGTGATCGATGCAGTGAGTCATCTCGGTGTTCGACACATTGATATGCCATGCACCCCTGAGCGAGTCTGGCGTGCGATCGCTGATCGGGTGGATCCCTGGAGGCCGATCCCCGAGATATTTGCTCAAGTTCTTGCAGCGAGCGCACCGGCCGTCGACCCATCGGTCGACGAGGCAGCTGACGGAATCTGACCGAGATCCCACAACAACGACTCAGGCAGACGTAGCGTCTCGGCAATGTCAGACATCATCTTCCTCATCGGGCGCATCCTTCTGGTGCTCGTATTCGTCGGCTCGGGTATCGGACACCTCACCCAAGACGGCATGGTCGGTTACGCCCAGTTCAAGAAGATCCCCTCACCCGCAGTAGCAGTGCGTCTGTCGGGAGTTCTTCTCTTGGCTGGTGCTGCCGGAGTCATCTTCGGCGTCTGGGGTGACCTCGCTGCCCTTCTGTCGGCCCTCCTGATGTTGATCATGACAATCACCATGCACAACTTCTGGACACTTGAAGATCCCCAGGCAAAGCAAATCGATCAGATCATGTTCATGAAGAACCTGTCGATCATCGGTGGTCTGCTGATCGTTGCCTGGGCGATGGCAGGAACCGAGGTTCCCTTCGCCATCACCGACGGCGTCTTCGGCTGACACAATGCGGAGATGACCGCTCCGCTCGACGGCATCGTCGTCCTCGATTTCTCCCGTGTTCTCGCAGGCCCTCATTGCGGTCGTGCGCTATCTGACCTCGGGGCTCGAGTAATCAAGATTGAACCGCCAGCAGGCGACCTCACACGGTTCTGCTACCCCAGGCGACATTCCATCTCGAGTTACTTCGCCCAACAGAACACGGGAAAAGACAACATCAGCCTCGACATGAACAACCCTGAGGCAAAGGAACTGATCCTCGGCCTCGTCGCCAAGGCCGATGTACTGATCGAGAACTTCCGTCCCGACGTCATGGGACGACTCGGACTCGACTACGACACCCTCGCCGCAGTCAATCCGGGGTTGATCTACGCCTCATCAAACGGATACGGCACTGGCACCATGTGGGAACGTCGACGGGCCTACGCGCCAGTGATCGGCGCAGAGACAGGACTCATCAGGTCGCAAGGCGACGCGCGAGACGGCCGATACTTCAACGACCGTCACTCGCATGCCGACGTGTACACGGCCCTTGAACTCACAGTTGCAGTGCTCGCCGCTCTGAATCAGCGCCATGTCACCGGCCGGGGGCAACAGGTTGAGGTCACCATGGCCCAAACCATGCTGTACGTGAATGAACACGCTCACGACGCGCTCTGGGATGAACCCGTTCCAGCCGGCCTGATCCGCTCGTTCCAACCCGGTGACTATCAGGTTCTCGAACTCGCCGATGGTTCGTCGGTGGTCGTCAGCGGCCATCCAGCTGAAGCCGGCACCTTCGAATTCTTCATGCGGGCGATTGGTCGGGAGGACGCTATTGGTGACCCGCGCTTCGCTGATGTGGCGAGCCGCGCAGAGAACCTCGATGCCATCAACGACCTGTTGCGTGAACACGCCAGAACCATTCCTGATGCCGAAACCTACGAGGAGATCCTGTCGCAGCACAGCCTCGCCGTCGGCAAGGTGCGCACCGTGCGCGAGTTCACCGAGAGCGAATGGGCCGAGGAAACCGGGGCCATCGTCGAAGTGTCCGACCGTGGTGAGGGCACCATCCGAATCCCACAGGCACCGTGGCGGTTCAGCGACGGCGCCGACGTGGGAATCCATGGTGAACCTCGCTATCGAGGCGAGAACAACCACGACGTACTCCAAGAATTCCTGGGCCTTGACCAGAGCGAACTCGAACGCCTCGACTCAGCCGGCGTGCTGTCGTCGCATCTGCCTCGTCGCTGATGGATCACGACGCCATCCTCATCGAGGCCAGCGAACTCGACAGCACCGACCCACTCGCTATCCAACGCGATCGATTCATCATTCCCGACCCTGACCTTGCCTACCTCGATGGCAACTCCCTCGGGATGACCCCTCGAGCCACGATCCATCGAATCCACGAAGTAATGAACAACGAATGGGCCGATGGCCTCATCAGGTCGTGGGAGCACTGGCTTGACCTACCCCTCATCGTCGGTGATGAACTCGCACCTCTCGTCGGTGCGGCAAACGGCGAAGTCGTCGTTCACGACTCGACCACCGTCAATCTTCACCAGCTACTTCATGCTGCAATCAGGCTGCGACCCAACAGCACTCATCTTGCCGTCGATCCTGGCGAGTTCCCTTCCGATCGATACGCAGTTGCTGCCGTTGCCGACCAGTGCGGGCTCGCTGTCAAAACCCCCGCTCCCGGTACGACACTCGACGACCTCGATCTCGCTGGCTGCGCGGCTGTGGTGCGGTCACTCATCGACTATCGAACATCGGAACGGGCTGATCTCAACGGGTTCACCGAGCGGGCTGCCGCATCGGGCACCATCGTGATCTGGGATCTGTCCCACGCTGTTGGAGCGATCAACGTCGACCTCCCCACCGCAGGGGTCGACATGGCGATCGGCTGCACCTACAAGTTCCTCAACGGCGGGCCCGGAGCACCAGGTTTCTCCTTCGTTCGAGCCGGTTTAGCCGATGCAATCGATCATCCGATTCGTGGCTGGTTCGGCCAGAACGAACAATTTGATATGGATGCCGACTGGTCTCCCAAGAGCGGTATCGGGAGACTGATGATCGGCACCCCGGGCATTCTCGGACTTGAGGCCGCTCGGTGCGGTATCGCCCTGAGTGCTGAGGTGGGATCTGAACAGCTCGCTGCCAAATCAACCGCACTGACCTCATTCGGGCTTGACCTCGTTGATCGACTCGGTCTCATCAGCAACACCCCTCGAAACTCAGAACACCGCGGAGCGCATGTGGCGATTCTCGATGAGTCAGCAGGACAGATAAACGAGTCGATAGCCACCAACCACCGTGTCGTCGCCGACTATCGCCGGCCGAATATCGTCAGACTTGGCTGTTCGCCACTAACGACGCGATTCACCGATATCGCGAGAGCCGTGCTCGCCGTGAAACACGAGATCGATCAGCGGGCGTAGGTTGCAGCGATCCGAATCGGACCGCCATCGGTGATCGACACCTGACCCTCTTCAACCAACTTGATGAGATGTGAGAGAACCGATCGGGCAGCAGGGCGATGCAGGTGTGGATTGACCGCCGCGTACAACACCCGAACGATCTGTGGCACCGTCGATGGGCCGTGTTCAGCGAGAAAGTCGAGTACCTGACGCTCACGGTCGAGGCGATGCTCAACGAGGGCGGCCGAGTACTCAGCCCCGTCGTCGCGGCCTGGACCATGTGTTGGCCAGAGCATGCGATCACCACGTGCAGCCACCTTGCGAAGTGAATCGATGTAGTCGCGCATCGACCCGTCTGGGGGCGACACGACGGTTGTAGACCATCCCATCACATGGTCGCCGGTGAACAGCGCAGACTCCTCCTCGAGGGTGAAGCAACAGTGATTCGCTGTGTGACCCGGCGTCGTCACCGCTCGCATCGTGATGCCAGGTGCCGTGAACACGATGTCGCCGTCGACGATCCGTTCGGTCGGGTCGAACGCTGTGTCAGTCGACTCCTCCATCTCGACCTTGTGTTCCTTCTCAGGTTCGTTCGGGTCCTTCGGCACAGCGAGTTCTTCCTCGCCATCGAACATTCCCTCAGGTTCCTCCGTGGTCAGGTGAGGACCTGTTGCAAAGGTGGGAGCCCCTGACTCAGCGGCGAGCCATTCGGCAAGCGGAGAATGATCTGAATGGCAATGAGTAACAAGAATTGCTCGAACTCGTTCACCGTTGAGCGCAGCTGCGAGCGCATCTCGATGTGAGTCGAGTCGTGGGCCCGGATCGATGACCACCACATCGCCATGGCCCACGATGTAGGTGCCGGTGCCGTGATACGTGAACTTCGACGGATTCTCAGCGATCACCCGACGCACGAGCGGCGAGACCTGTTCGGCTTGGCCATAGACAACATCATCAAGGGTGCGGAAAACAGGAGCGCTCACAGCAACGACCGTAACCGACCGACTACTTCTCCGCCGCCGAGAGCGGGCTGGCTGAGCTGGGATCCGATACCGCTGGGAACCGCCACCCCGGCGTAACCAAGTGCAGCTGCCGCCACGACTGCTGCCGCTCGAGAGGCCCCATCGGCCACCTTCACCACTACCGATGGCCCACTAGGGATGGCCGCCACGAACACCCCTTCCGCTCCGTCCTTGGCCATGAGCCCCGGAACCGCGCGCATGAGGACAGTCGCCGGTCGCTCCGAACCTCCGACAAGCTCAGGATGTGTCGTCATCGCCGACCAGACCGGGCCTTGTGCCGTTGCCACTCCAGCGATGGCAGTAGCCAACGCTGTGACCCCCATCAGATGTGTCGGTGCTCCACATCCGTCGATACCCACATGGCGCACCGGTTCGCCCGACAGGTCTGCAATCACCTCGCTGATGAACTGCTGCAGTGGATGACTGGGATCGAGGTGCCCGAGGGTCGGCCAACCAGCAGAAACACAGGTAGCGAGCATTGCAGCGTGCTTGCCCGAGCAGTTCATGGCGATCGATTCGCGGACACCACCCGCAGCTATCCAGGCTTCTGCGGCGCCACGATCGAGGGGCAGATCAGGCGTGGTCCGAAGGTCGGACGTATCGAGACCAACTGAAGCAAGGGTCGAACGGACGACATCGAGATGTGCCGAGGTGCCATCGTGGCTGGCGCAGGCCAGCGCCACCTGCCGGTCGTCAAGCTTGGCACCAGCACGAAGCAAGGCGGTGGCCTGGAGGGGTTTCAGCGATGACCGTGGATAGATCTCTAGGTCGCTTCGACCCGCGAGAACCTCGACCGTTCCATCGTGGTGGCGAACAATTACCGTCCCGTGATGAACGGACTCGTCGACACCATTGCGGTCGATGACGGCAATCGGCGTGTGTCCGCCACCATCGCCCAGATCGGTCATGAGCGCCGACGCCGAAGGCGTCGATCAGGTGGGGCTGAGACCGTGGTGAGGTCGGAGTCGACAACCTCGTGGCGACGACCCATCTCGGAGCCGATGGCCTGGAGCATTGCAGCTATTGGGAGTGCGAGAACTGCCCCAGCGGGGCCGAGCAGCGCCAATCCCGCAAGTGCAGCACCGAACGCGAGCGCCGGGTGCAGTTCCATTGTGCGAGCTGTCACCCGGGGCGAGATCACATAGTTCTCGAGTTGCTGATAAATCACGATGATGCCGAATACCACCAGCGCCCGGACTGGCGAGTCGAGGAACGTGATGAGTACCGGCAGCACAGCAGCGATATAGGTGCCGATCACAGGCAGGAACTGACTCACGAGGCCAACCCACAACGCCAACGCCACCGGCGATCGCACCCCTGCTGAGGTGAACACGATCCAGTGGACAACACCTGATGCGGCACTGAGCAGCAACCGGGAATACAAGTACCCGCCCGTCTTGTCGATGGCAAGGTTCCAGATATCAAGAACCCGACGCTGAGATTCGGCCGGTAGCCGTGAACAGATCGCACGACGCAGTCGAGGCCCGTCAGCAACCAGGTAGTACGTGAAGAGCACCACGGTGAATGCCCCGAGCAGCCCACTCAATGCTTGGCCGGTGAGCCGGAGGGCATCACCCTGCTGGGAGTCGATGAACTGCTGGATGGCACCATTTGGATCGTTGAACTGATCGATCACCTGCTGAGGGTTGATCGAGGTGCCGAACCAGTTGTTGATTCGATCGACGGTGTCGGAGATGTACGTCTCCGAGTTCGAGAGCAGGTCGGCTATCTGGGTTCCGATCAGGGTGCCCATCGCTCCGAGGAACGCCCCAATTGCCGCCAACACACCAAGGATGATCGTCAGCGTGGCTCGCCCGCGACGCCACTCGCGGCGACGAACCAAAAAGTTCGTCCCTGGCTCAATGGCGAGCGCGAAGAACTGCGACAGCACGATCAGCATGATCAAACCGCTGAGCCGGTTCCAACTGAGTACCAGTACGTCGGTGGCGATCGAAGCCAACCAGAAGAGGATGACGGCCGGCAGCACCCAGCGCGGGGGAAGCCAGCGCGACCCCTGTTCGGACGCAGAATCCTCAGGCACGAAGAGGAGAGTAGCGACTCGCCGTGCGACGATGGGCAGATGGACATCCCTGCGTCCCAGAACGAACCTGCCGAACAGGTCCGGGCATGGCTGGCAGACCGCATCAGAGGTCGCGTCATCGGAGAGGACGCCGCCGAACGCACTGCTGAACTCTTCGATTCACCCGGTGAACGCTGGTTCGCCGATGACGCCCCGATCAGGCGGGTGCATGCCGATGCTGCGATGTTCATCGGCGGGATCCGGGCCCTCTTGCTGCAGAGCCTCCACCCACTCGCTATGTCAGGGGTGGCAGAACACTCTGACTACCAAGCAGACCCGTGGGGACGCCTGCAGCGCACCGCTGACTTCCTTGCCACCACGTCCTTCGGGACCGCCGAGATGGCTGAACGAGCGGTTGCACAGGTTCGCGCCATCCACGACAGGGTGACGGGCACAGGGCCCGATGGTCAGCCGTATCAGGCGAACGACCCCCACCTCCTCGCCTGGGTACATGTCGCCGAGGTCGACAGCTTTCTCGCGGCACACGACCGATATGGAGAACACCCGCTCGCTGGCGCTGAACGCGATCGCTATGTCGCGGAGTCAGGCGAGATCGCTCGTCGCCTCGGCGCCGACCCCGTACCCACCAACGTCACCGAGGTGGCCGAGGTACTCGCGTCATTCCGCAGCGAGCTCCATGCAATCCCCGCTGCCCGCGAGGCTGCCCGGTACCTGCTGATTGAGCCCCCACTGCCACTCTCCTCTCGGCCTCCTTATGGCCTACTCGCCGGAGCCGCCGTTTCGTTGATGCCAGTATGGGCTCGGCGCGAACTCCGGCTGCCGTGGTTCCCTGTCACCGAGCGCCTCGCTATCCGTCCAGCAGGAGACCTCATCACGCGAACCATCCGCTGGGCCCTCAGGCCTGAACAGCGAGTCTGACCTCACGGGCCAGGTCACCACGCTCGGCCACCTCGATTGCATCGAGCTCAAGCCAGGTGGCCATCAGCCGAAGTTCATCAGCCACCTCACGAGCGACCTCTCGGCGACGTGACGGGGTGTCATGAGCAGCTTCAATCCAAGAGGCCTGCACCAACAGCCGACTCGTGTGGCGGTCTGCCTTGAGGTCGAAACGGCCGACGATCTCATCTCCGAGAAGGAATGGCAGCACGTAATAGCCATAGCGTCGCTTGGCCTCAGGGGTGTAAATCTCGATCCGGTAGTGGAAGTCGAACAAGCGCTCATTCCGCTCACGAAACCACACGACCGGGTCGAACGGACTCAGCAGGGCTCTGGCAGTGACGCTTCGGGGCGTTGAGGTGTCGGGAGTCATGAACGCCGGGCGATCCCACCCCTCGACCGCCACCTCATGAACGATCTGCTCAGCGACGAGGTCCCGGAGGATGCCTCGCACGACGGTCTGTGTCTGCCGGTGGTAATCGGCGATGTCTGCGAGTGTCCCAACGCCGAGATGACTGAGTGCCAGCAGTATCAGCGCACGTCGAGCCTCGGCCTCAGATGGAGCAGGACGTGCAAGGGCCTCCGCCGGAATCATCCGTTCGGTGAGGTCGTAGAGACGAGCAAAGTCGCCCGAGCGTCGACGCGCCGACACCGTTCCACTCCAGAACAGGTACTCGAGGACAGCCTTGCCATCATCCCAATCCCACCACTGTTCCTTGGGGCCCACCCGCTCAGAGACATCACCAGCGGTGAGGGGTCCATCGGTGGTGAGCCGAGCAAGCACGCTTTCGACCAGATCAGGTCGACGACGAACCACTGCGTTCACCCCCGACCACATGTGTTCCGTCGACATTTTCCAGCGCATCAAATGATGATGATCTGTCGGCATGTGACTAGCGGCGTGCACCCAGTACTCGAAGAGTTCACCGTCGCGTGCCGCATCGTCGATGAGCGTCCGGGGATGAGGCCCGAGACGAGCAAAGAGCGGCAACTCCTGGCTCCGAACCAACACGTTGACCGAATCGATCTGGATCAGTCCCATTCGGTCGATCACGCGCCGTAGATGACGCCGATCAACGCGACCCTCTGGACGCGGTGCGGTGAAGCCCTGCGCGCCCAGGGCAATCCGTCGAGCTTGGGCACGCGTGAGCCGTCTCACGGCTCTCATCGTGATGGATCGACTAGTCGGCGACGGTGATGGTCACCGACTCGATGACAACATCCTGGTTTGGACGGTCGCCGGGGCCGGTTGCCACACTCTGCATCCGCTCGACGAGTTCAAGGCCCTTCACAGTCTGGCCGAAGAGGCTGTAGAGCGGCGGGAGCTGAACACCGCTCGGACCACTGATAAGGAAGAACTGGCTGCCGTTGGTGTTCGGCCCGGCATTTGCCATCGCGAGAGATCCCAACTGGTACTGCCCGGCCTTGGGGAGTTCGTCGTCGAACCGATAGCCGGGGCCACCGCGGCCCGTGCCGGTCGGGTCGCCACCCTGACAGACGAAACCGTTGATGATCCGGTGGAAGATGATTCCATCGAAGTACTTGTGCAAGGCGAGGAAGACAAAGTTGTTCACGGTCTTCGGGGCCTTGACTGCGTCAAGAGCAATAACGAGGTCACCAGCGGCCTCCCCACCGATCGACACCGTCATGGTGGCGGTGTATCGCTTTTCAGGATCAATGCCCATCTCTGGGGGCGAAGAGAACTCCTGCTGGCGAGGGGCGGAACCGTCAAAGGGAGGGAACGTCGTGGCCATAGGTCTCGACCCTACCGGTCATGCCACACCGACGGGCCAGACTGTGGGGGTGAGCCGCGTACGCATCGCCCATGTCTGCACCGAATGTGGCACCCATCATCCGAAATGGGCCGGACAGTGTGCTGGTTGCGGCGAGTGGAACACGCTCGTCGAGGAAAGTCTTGGCTCCGGCCTTCCCGCAGACGACTCCGGTCCTCGAGCTGCCCGACCCACCTCAGGCGATGCCCGGCCTCCACAACGAATCGACGAGGTTGCCGGTGCCGAGGGCTCAACCCATCCCACCGGAATCGATGAACTCGACCAAGTTCTCTCTGGCGGGTTAGTGCCGGGCTCGGTGACCCTCATGGGTGGCGAACCAGGCATCGGCAAGAGCACCCTCCTGTTGCAGGTCGCACGGACCTGGCAGGGCTCGGTGCTCTACGTGTGCGCCGAAGAGAGCGCCCAGCAGGTTCGTCATCGGGCCGAGCGTCTCGGGGCAGTTCGACCCGATCTCTGGTTATTGGCCGAAACCGGGCTGGGCGACATCGCCGCCGCAGTCGACCAGATCAGTCCGAGCCTGATCATCGTCGACAGCATCCAAACGGTCGTTGACCCTTCAGTTGGATCAACCCCGGGCTCGGTGACACAGGTCCGCTCCTGCGCACAGT
>JBDQKN010000003.1:0-25668 GCA_040263235.1 Ilumatobacteraceae bacterium | reverse complement strand
GCTCATCAGATGGGGGCAGTGGTCGGAACACCATCGATTGTTGGCACCGTGGCGCAGGAGTCGGTTCGTCGTCGCGTTACACAGGCGATCGCTCAGTCGCAGCCGACGCGGATGTTGGCCCGTCGAGTGATTGCTGGCGGGGCGGCATCGAATCGTGCCGCTCAGTCATCTATGGCCTCAATCGTCGCGCCGTCGGCGCGGCCAGCGGTTTCGACGCGGTTCGGATCGTCGATCGCGCTGAATGACAGCGCGACATCGGTCGGTGGTCATCAACTGATTGCCCAGCGACGGGCTGACGGTGGTGTGAGGTCCAGGGGATCGATGTCAAAACCGCAGTCGGCACGACCTGCTGGTGCTCAGGTGCCAGCGACGGTCACTACAGCGTCAGGTGAGTCCCTTCCCGCAGCCGTGGTTGACAAGAATTTGTCGCTCGCACAGAGAGTTGCTGCTCTTGCTCGGCCATCAAACAGGTCTGGTGGCCAGAGCCCAAGCACACCGCCATCGCTGAATCGAGCCCCGATTACTGCGGCACCAACGATGGTGTCCACGGTGGGCAGTGATTCCCCCGTCTCGGTACCTTCGCCGTCACACTCCTTGGCGATAGCTGGTCGGACGATCGTGTCGAGACGCGTCACCGGACCGGCGGATGTGAGACGAATGTCGATGCCGGGTGCCCGGCCGAGTTCACAGCCCGAACAGGCGCTCATGCCAACTGTCGTCGCCTCAACGTCGCCACGGGTGGAACGGTCGCCCAATTCCACGTCGGCCGATAGATCGTCAACGACTTCTGGCATGGGACGGTCACCGGTGCGCCCGTCGGTGGGTACCGCTGTTCTCGACGCACCGGCTCAACAGATCCGTGTCCGTCCGCCTGCAATGGTGATGCGGATGTTTGCTGGAGATCGCCCAGATGGGGTCGACGCAGATGTCATCACCGGTGACGCATCACAGGCCCGCCGAATGCTCGGCGAAACCGTCTCACCAAACATCGCTGGAGCAGGTAGCCGTGTGGCCATACGTGACGGCCAGGAAGCGAGCCGCGCCGTACGGGGCAACGGGGTGCGATTCGTGCCTGGGGCGCCGCGCGTACGTGAGTTGACAAATGAGTTGCCGACTGGGCTGCGGTCGGTCCGCCGGCAGCCACACGGCAGCGACACGCTTCAAACAACTGTGTCGGAATTCAACGACACCCCGATCTTCAGTCGGCCGATTCTCGGATCTTCAAGCGTCTTCGCGCAGGCGGTCAGCCGTCGTGCTTCCACCCCGGTTGCACGATCTGAGGATGCACGTACAACGGTCATGCGGTCTGAATCCGCTACGGACGCTGGAAACGTTCACCAGACGGCAGTGGCGCCTGCTCCCGACGCCAACTCGGCCGCAGGCGACAACGACATGCCGGCTGCGGTAAGAGATCGTTCACTGCCGCTCGCCGATCGGGTTGCAGCGCTAGCTGGCCGGGGTCCGGCGAGAAGAACGATCAGCACTCTCGACCGAGGGGGAGTGGTGCCCTCGGTTGCACCGACGACGCAGGTTCGACCTGCCGTAGCCGCCGTGGCGGGTGGTCACGCGGCTGGCGTTGATCGATCGGTCTCACCCACCCGTTCGACGGGTTCGATGTCGACGAGCCCGAGGATCGTTCGATTGGCTCGGGCGGAGCATGTCGTCCCTGCGCCGTTGCCTGCACCGCGCACCCCCGGAGGGCTTCCGTCTGAAATGGGAAGGAATTCGGTTGCTGACATGACTAACGACGCACGAGTAGCGAGGAACCCAATCTCTGATTCGTCAGCACCCGTCCAACGATCCGCTCAAGCCGTGACCGGCATGCACCGCGGTGACGGCCAGACACCATCACCTCGACTGGTGCGGTCACAGACCGCGCTGCAGCGACGCGTGAACCGAGTGGTATCGAGTCCCGCCGGAATCGTCTCACGATCTGGATGCGACGAGACGTCGGACGCAGAATCGCCGGCAGGATCTGCTTCAGCGGCAGCGGACCGGCTTGAAATGACCGACCAACTCCTCGAGGCGCTCGAGGAACGGATACTCCGGGCGTTGGAACGCAGGGGTGGAATTCAGCGAGGATGGTTCTGATATGGGCATGTTCTCCACAAAGGCGTATCTCGAAGTCGAGAACGACAGCAAGATCGACTGCATGTTCAACCCGAGCGAGTTGAGCTTCACCGTGTCGGCTTCATGGAACGACTGCGACGCAAAGCCCGGGCAGTCAGTGCCCCAACTCGAGTTCAAATCCGGTGACGCCGGAAGTATGACGCTCAACCTCTTCTTCGACACGACTAACTCGGGCGGAAGTGTGACGGTCTCGACCAACAAGATCATCAAACTCACGAAAGTGAGCACCAAGGTCTCGGGATTCGACAAGTCGAAGAACAACGGCCGTCCGCCGTGGGTGATCTTCCACTGGGGTAAGTTCCGGTCGTTCAAAGCCGTGGTGACCAACGTTGAGGTGAATTATGTCCACTTCTCCAAGTCGGGGGACCCGTTGCGGGCCCGAGTGACACTTGCTCTCAAGCAGTATGCGGACGACACTGCCTTCCCGTCGCAGAACCCGACTTCGGGAACCCCCGCCCCACAACGCTCACATCTTGTGCAACCCGGCGAGACCCTCGACCGAATCGCGTGGCAGCACTACGGCGACGCAACTAGGTGGCGCGCGATCGCCGTGGCTAATCAGGTTCGCGATCCGTTCGGGATCCGGCCCGGCACCATGCTCGACATTCCGACGGTGGATACCTGATGGCCGACCCGATCCCCCAGGTCCCCGTGGTGAAGGTCGGCGGAGCCGCTTTGGCTTCTACGGTGATGAACGACCTAGTGGAGATGCGGGTCGACTTGTCGGTGCATGCATCGGGATCAGCGATGCTCAGGTTCTCAGATGGCGATTTCGCCCATATGGATTCGGGCAAATTCTCGATCGGAGCCGACCTCGTCATCTCGATCACCGATGAGAAGAACACCGCAGGCGAGGTGTTTTCGGGGGAGATCGTGGCCGTCGGGATCGACCAGGCCCCAGGCGGGCGTCACCAGCTGCTCATCGAGGCGTACGACAAGACACACCGCCTGAGTGGCACCTCGACGATCAAGGCCTATCTCAAGCAGACCCGTGACAAGGTGGTGAAGGAGATCGCTGGCCGCCACGGTCTAACCCCGAAAGTCGACGCTGCAGGAGGCCCTGAGCCCTATCTGCTCCAAACGGGAACCGACTATGCCTTCCTGTGGGAACTCGCTCGATCAGTGGGCTACGAGTGGTTCGCCGACGGCAAGACACTTCACTTCCGTAAGCGGCCGACCACGGCTGGTGCCACGGTGACGTGGGGCGATGACTTGTATCGCTTCACCGCCAGGTACAGCGCAGTTGAGGTGGTCAAGAGCGTCACCGTCCAAGGGTGGGACTCGGCACAGCAGAAGGCGTTCACCGGCGTCGCCAAGGACGTGGCGAGCCCAAAGCCTCAGCAACTCGGATCCGATGCGCCCTTTGTGAAGGCCCAGCACGGAAAGGCCACCGGCAAGTTCGGCAAACCACTTGTGGTGGGCTCAACCAATGTGCGTGATGCGAAGGAAGCGGAGGCGTACGCCGGGTCGATCGGGAACGATCTCCTCGGCGCCGGGTTGACCGTTCGCGGCGAGACCCAGGGCAATCCGAAGATCAAGCCCGGGTCGATGCTGACAGTCAAAAACGTTGGCAAAAGCTTGGCGGGGAAGTACTACCTGACCGAGGTTGAGCACATCTTCGGGGCAGGGCGACCGATGGTGACGCGGTTTGCCGTCACTGGCCATCGAGGATCGACGCTCGTCGACGTCCTACGTTCCGGCCAGACGGGTGAGTCCTTTGGAAGCGAACCAGTGGTTGGTGTGGTCACGAACACCAAGGACCCAGAGAATCTCGGCAGGGTGAAGGTGATGTTCCCCACCCTCGGCAAGACGGCTGAGAGTGAATGGGCGCGGATTGCAGCCCCCGGCGGAGGAACTGAACGCGGACTTGACTTCAGACCCGAGGTTGACGATGAGGTGCTCGTCGTCTTCGACAAGGGCGATCTTCGTGCTCCGTTCGTCGTGGGGGGACTCTGGAATGCGAAGGCAAAGGTTCCCGATGCCAAGGCGCTCGAGGACGGCGTTACCGCCAAGCGGGTAATCAAGAGCCGCACCGGGCACACCGTGACGCTCTCAGATGGCAAGAAGGGCGCCTCGGTGGGCGACAAGACTCGTTATGTCGAGATTGCATTGGCCGACAAGAAGACCAAAGCGATGATTGGCGAAGCGGGGATCGAAATCGAAGCAGCGAAGGGCAAGTCGTTCACCCTCAAGGCCGGTGATGCATCGATCACCCTTGACGACAAAGGGATGGTGACCATCAAGGCGAAGGGTCTCACCATCGACTCACCCGCGGGTGATGTTCAGATCAAGGGCAAGACGGTGCAGGTCAAGGGCGCCACTGGCGTGAAGATCGACGGTGGTACTGCCTTCGACGCCAAGGGGGTACAAGCCAAGTTGACGGGAGCTGCCATGGCGACGATCAAGGGCGGCATGGTGAAGATCAATTGAGGAGCCGACAGTGAGCAGCGAAGAATCGATCCCATCGTTCGTCGGGCGAGGTATTGCCTTTCCCATGCGAGTCGACGCGTCTGGGTCCATCGCTCTCGAGTCCGGTGTGGCCGATATCGAGAAGTCGATGCGGATCATCATCGGCACGGCACCGGGCGAGCGTCCCATGCGGCCTGAATTCGGATGTCGGATCTGGGAGTTGCTCTTCGAGCCGATCAACATCAACACGCTCGGAATGATGGAATCGGTGGTGGAATCGGCACTGCAGCGCTGGGAACCCCGCGCGGAGATCACTGCGGTGAATGCCGAGTCTCCCGATCCCGCCTCTGGGGCCGTGAACCTCACCATCTCATACGTCATCGCCTCGACGAACGAATCACGTAACCTTGTGTATCCCTTCTACACGATTCCCGGCGAAGGGGATGACGAGGACGAGTCATGACGCTTCCCACCCCCAACCTCGACGATCGAAAGTTCCAAGATCTCGTCGACGAGGCCAAGCGGATGATCCCGTCCCTCTGTCCCGAGTGGACGAATCACAACCTTTCAGACCCCGGTGTGGCGCTCATCGAGATCTTCGCCTGGATGTCCGAGCAGGTGCTCTACCGCCTCAATCAGGTGCCAGAGCGGATGTACGTCGACTTCCTCAACCTGGTTGGGGTGAAGCCGTTCCCCGCGTCGGCTGCTACTGCGAGGATCACGTTTTGGTTGTCGGCAGTTCCCGACGAGGCGGTCGTGGTGCCGGCGGGTACCGAGGTGACGACCGAAGGTGATGATGGTGTGGTCTTCACCACCCTGAACGACCTGCGGATCGAACAATCGCCGTTGCTGACCGCACTGACAGCAACACCCGAAGAGGTCTTCGCGGATGTCACCGCAGAACTCAAATACGACCGCGACACCGTTACCTGTTTCCCATCGGCGCCGGTCCGCCCGGGCGATGCGTTCCACCTCGGTTTCGAGAAGTCACTGGCGGGGCAGTTGATCGAGTTGAGCGTCACCACAGCCGAACGCGGAATCGGAGTCGACCCTGCAGATCCCCCGATCTCGTGGGAGGCATGGACAGGAGAGTTCTGGGCGCCCTGTTCGATCGTCGCCGACACAACAGGTGGTCTCAACCGGGACGGCGTCGTGCGTATGGTCTTGCCGAGCGAGCACGATCCGCTCACACAAGCCGGACAACGGCGACATTGGCTGCGTGTCCGGCTTGTGGAACCACGTCCCGATCAGGCGGGCTACCAGTCCTCGCCGTCGCTCGCCGATCTGGGTGTGATCTCGCTTGGCGGTTCCGTTGCCGCCGAGCATGCCACCACCGTTGAGAGCGAGTTCGTCGGTCGATCTATCGGTGAGCCCGGTCAGCGCTTCCCGATGGGTAACCGGCCCATCCTTCCCCGCCGTCCAGGGGAGCACGTTGTCGTCTCCCATGAAGGTCGACACATCATCTACAGCGAGGTCGCTGACTTCGCACATACCGGACCAGATGACCATCACGTTGTGTGGGATGCAGCGGCAGGTGTTCTCGAATTTGGTCCATCGATCCGGTACCCCGATGGGAGCCGGGTCCAGCATGGCGCGGTGCCACCGTTCGGTGCCGAGATCATGGTTCCGCGTTATCGATGGGGCGGCGGATCCGAAGGCAACGTTGGCGCTGGAACGCTGTCGAGTATGCGCAACGCCGTGCCTTATGTCGATCGTGTTGCCAACTTGGAACCAGCTCGTGGGGGGGTTGACGCCGAGACCGTTCCAGAGGTTCGAGAGCGGGGTCCAGCCAGTCTCCGAGCTGGCCAGCGTGCGGTAACGATCAGTGACTTCGAACAACTCACCATCGAGTCAAGCCCGCAGGTCTCTCGTGCCTTGTGCCTGCCGCCCGAGGAGACTTGGGGACCGGTACGTGTGCTCGTCGTACCGCGGGTTGACCTTCCACCCGAGTCCGCAGCCATCGACGACTTCGCTCTGTCCGAAGACCTGTTCACAACGATCAGCACGCATCTTGACGCCCGCCGCACCCTCGGTTCGGTGGTGCGGGTAACGACTCCCTTCTATCAGGGGGTATCGGTGGTGACGCGTGTGCGGGCAGCGACTGGTCGGTCGACCTCACTTGTTCGACAGCGGGTACTCGACGCCCTCAACCGGCACCTGTCGCCGGTGGTCGGGGGGCCAAGTGGTCGAGGTTGGCCTTTCGATGTTGGTCTCTCGTCAACCGCTCTCGCGGCGATGATCGGTGAGATCGATGGTGTCGGTGGTATCGACGAGATCGCCTTGTTCGAGGTTGATCTGCGAAATGATCGGCGGCTCGGGGACTCGAGCGAGTTCGTGGCGCTCGACGAAGGTTCATTGTTCCTGGGGCGGCGCCATCAGGTGGTGGTTCGGTGAGCGCTCTCGTGCCAGTCGAGGCCACATATCCCGCGGGTTGGCTCACTGGCCAACTGCCGATGGGTGTGCGCGACGACGACTTCATGGTGCGTTTCGCCACCATCTTCGAACGGGTTGCCGAGACCGTTCGGGAAGGTGCTGACAACGTCGAATACGTCGGGAGTCCTGCTGTGGCGCCGCTGCCGGTGCTCGCATATCTGGGCCAATGGATGGGGGTCGACTTCGTCGATGGCCGGCTTGAACCAGAACACCAACGTGAGATCGTCGCAACGCTCGGTCGAATACTCACGCGTCGTGGAACTGCCGGGGCACTCCGTGAATTGCTTGAATCGCTCACCGGTGGACACGTGTCGGTGATCGATTCCGGCGCGGTCATCGCCGATGGCCCTGTCCCGACGTACCGTCCGGTCGAGGTGCATGTGCACCAGACCGGACACCTTCGGAGGCACGAGCTTGAAGCCATTGTGCGCGACGAGGTGCCGGCTCATATTCCTGTTGTGGTGCACGTGCTGTCTGACGGTGCCCTGACATGAGTGACCCGACCAATCAGCAGGCGGATGGGGATGACCTCGTGATCGTTCCCTTGAGCGATGAGGAGGGTCTTGAACTCTTCGATCACGAAACCGAGAATCCTTTCGCCCCGACATCGGCCGCGTTGTCGATCGAGACCGATGAGATCACGATCG
Source organism: Ilumatobacteraceae bacterium (assembly GCA_040263235.1). Taxonomy (GTDB): domain Bacteria; phylum Actinomycetota; class Acidimicrobiia; order Acidimicrobiales; family Ilumatobacteraceae; genus Casp-actino5. The sequence continues at coordinate 18,049 of JBDQKN010000003.1, read as the reverse complement.
CCGAGGATGACACAGCGCTGATTGACGCGACTCCCGGATCGGTTCCAGAGCGCATCGGTTCAGCAGCGGTGATCTCTCCCGGTGGCTCGGGCGTGGCCCATATCAGTGCCGACGGACCCGGACACGAGGTCGTGGTTGAGTGTCCCGGCTGTGGGACGATCTGTGAGGGGGTTGATCCTCGTCCGACCGCGGCCTGGTTCTGCCCGAATTGCGACTACCCCCTGTTCCTAGCCGCGCCGGCACCGCCAGCCATCGCTGCGAACTCCGGATTGGCGAGACGTCGCCTGCCGGGCACTGACGGCCGTGAGGTCGTGGCAGCCGAACCGTGTTGGGCGTGCGGTGAACGAAATCCAATTGGCACCCTGTCGTGCATCCGCTGCAACTCGCAGTTGGTTCGACCGCAGGCACCGGCTCCCCTCGGGGCCGAGGCGAGCCCCGCCGAAGTTGACGCAGTACCGCTCATCTTCGTGGCACGTCGCTGGCCCCTCGTGTTCGTCGGCGCGTGTGGCGGTGCAATTCTTGCTGTGATCCTCACCTTGGTGGTGACATGAGGACGATGGCATCGTGATCGACGCTCTTGACCGCTCTCTCGAGGCGTTTCTTCGCCGAGTGGTCCCGCTGGAGCCGAGTCAGGTTGACGTCGTCTTCGGCGCCCCCGACAAGGATTGGAGCGCGCAGCGGGCGAGACCCGCCGTCGGTATGTTCCTCCACTCAATCACACCAGCGCCGTCACGTGCTGCTGCTGGCGTGCGGACGATCCGCCAAGGAAACGACATCGAACGCGCGCGTGACATGCCGATCATGGCGCTGCGGTATTTGGTGACGGTGTGGGTTGCTGACCCGTCTGACGAACATCGGCTCCTCGGCCAGGTACTCCGGAGCATTGCGATGCACAACGTGCTTCCCCGTCGTGATCGCGAACCAGAGCTGCAGAGTCTTGGTGGCTCCATCACCTTGTCACTTATCGGCGAGGCGGAGCGCACGGTCTTTGAGATGTGGACAGCTCTTGGGGTTTCGCCTCGTGCTTCTATCGATCTCACGGTCTACATCCCTGCCGGGTTGCCGGCGGTCAGCGAGACCGCTGCCCCGCCGACCCGTGTCGAGGTTGAGACTGCAGATCAGAACCAACCGAGCAGGCAGTCATCGCGCGGGCGTCTGGCAGGGCGCGTCGACCCATCCAACGCTGGACGGCGCATCGTTGGCCGACGAGGCTCGGCGTTGGTTGAGGAGTCGGGCAGGTTCGTTGTCGAGGCCGAGTCATTCGACGAGTTGCGCCTTGCGTCTGACGACGACCCCGACGGTGAACCGGTCGTGCCCTACGAGCCGAACCCCGAGGACAGCAATGGCAATCGACCCGGCGACGGATGAACGGGGTCTGCGCTCCGATCTGTTGACCACGTCGATCGTGGCGGCACCCGGTGCGCTGGTCTCGGTTGAACTGCAGGTGCTCAACTCGACACCGGTCATCGAACAGGTGCAGATCAACGTCCTTGGCATCGATGTCGTTGAGGCGTACTCTGAGCCGACCACGCTGACTCTGTTCCCGGATGAGAGCGCACGGCTGCTGCTGCACCTGCGCTTCAGGAACCAGTTGGCATCGGGGGATCACACGGCACTCATTCAGGTTGTCGGTTCCTCGACGGGTGCTGTCGCAGAGAACGAACTCGCCGTTCATGTTCCGCCGGTTCCCGGGGTAGCGGTCTCGCTCGATCCGCCGTTGTTGCGTGGTGGCGGCAAGGGCGCCTTCACGATGACGGTCGCCAACACCGGCAACACAATCGTGACGCTGTTGGTGCGGGCAAGTGATGCCGATCAACAACTGAAACTCGCGGTGGACACGCCAACGGTGCGCCTTGGCCCCGGCGAGACCGGTTCGGCGAGGGTGTCGGCCAAACGACGTCGACCCCTGAAGGGCGATCCAGCGGAGCACGTGCTCACCGTCACCGCCGAGCAGGGCGACGTCACCGCGTCTGGAACCGCACGGTTCGTTCAGAAGCCGATCATCACCCCCGGAATCGTCACGATTTTCACGCTCATTCTCATTCTTGGGTTGTGGGCCGTTGCCATGTTCTTCGGAGTTCGGGCGGCACTTGCTGGTCCTCCGCCGACGAAGGCCGTCCCCGAGTCCTGGGCGGAGGGAGTTGGAATCGATCAGTTCGATGCGATTGCTGTTGGGGGATCGGTGACCGGCACGGTGTCGGCGTCCTCGACGGCGATGCCGCTCCCTCGGATCACCGTTGAGGCGTTTAACCCCGATGGTCTCCTCGTGACGGCTGCAGCCACAGATGCCGATGGCGTGTACACACTTGGTGGGTTGCTTCCCCTCGAATACACCTTCCGGTTCCGCGGTACCGGAATTGACGAGCTCTGGTATCCCGATGCCTCGACCCAGGGTGACGCCGCTCGGGTGTTCGTCGCCCCCGACGATGTCACCCCCGACATTGATGTGATCGTGGATGGGACGGCAGCAACAGTCTCAGGTCGAGTCATCGCAGGTGACGATGACCCAATCGACATCACAATCACTGCCACCGCTGTCGACCTGCTTGACGCCTCCGAACCAGTGACGGTGGCAGCCGCCGCCGATGGCACATGGTCGATCTCAGGACTGGTTTCGCCGGGCACGTATCGGATCGCCTCATCGGCCGCTGGGTACGACACCGTGGAGACCACACAGGTCATTGGCCCTGGCGAGGACATGGTGGTGAACACGGTCAGGTTGCCGGCTGCTGCTGGCACGATCGGTGGACTTGTTGTCGACTCAGATGGGAATGCGCTCGGCGCGGTCGAGGTGACTGTGCAACGCGGCGATTTGGTCACCGGCACCGTGACGCCCACTGCTGGGGTCATCGGGTCCTATCGGGTGGTGGACCTTCCGACTCCGGCCACCTATCTCGTCACGTTCGCGGCTGAGGGATATTCGAGCGAGACCATTGCAGTGCGCCTCGGAGCAGGGTCCTCGGTTGGTGACCTTGACGTGACGATGACCCCGGCGTTCGGCACGGTTGCCGGCACGGTGACGTCATCCGCTGGGTCACTGCTCGGTGGGGCAACTGTCACCGTGGCAGGCAGTGGTGTCGACATCGTTACATCGACCTTCACCTCCGGAGAGGTCGGCGGATATCGGGTTGGCGAACTACCGATGCCGGGCACGTACACGGTGACCATCGAGTTTGAGGGATATGGGCGTGAGACTCTGCAGGTGACCGTTAACCGTGATGCACCAGTGGCCACGGGCAGCGTCAGCCTGACTCCCAACCTTGGTCGTGTCTCTGGCCGGGTCACCGATGCTGATACCGGTGATGCCATTGGGGCAGCTGTGGTCACCATTTCAGATGGGTCGTTGTCTCGTGAGACCACAACCGCATCCGCTCCGCTCGACGCTAGGGGGCGATTCAGTATCGAGTCGCTTGAACCTGGCTCATATACGGTGACCGTGACCATCCCCGGCTATGACGACATCACTGTGCTCACCGAGGTTGCTGCTGGCGGGCTCATCAACCTGCCGATCGCTTTGACGGCGGTTGCATCGTGACACAGCCGACAATGGCGGGTGACCCGCGGGCGAACGTTGGCGACCGACGTATGCGGGTCGACCTCACACCGTCGGTCGTCCATCTTGAGCCAGGCGACATCGCCGAGGTAACGGTGGAGGTGACGAACACCTCCGACACGATCCGGATGTTCCAAGTTGATGTCATCGGGGTCGACCCATCCACAGTGACCATCTCGGCGCCGATTCTGCAGCTGTTCCCCGATGAACGTGGGGCAACGTCGGTGTTGGTGATGCTCCCGGCGGCGCACCCAGCTGGCCGACATCGTCTCGGAATTCAGGTGTCAGAGCCTGGTGTCACGGCGATGGCCGACCTGGTGGCCGAATTCGATTTGATAGCGCCATCGATGCCGGAGCTGACGGTCACGGCTGACCCTTCGTCCTCGACTGGTGGGTCGGCTACCACCTTCATTGCGACGGTGGTCAACACCGGCAACACCACCATTGAGGCGGGGGTGACGGTCAGCGATGCCGAACAGTTGGTGACCGCCGAATACAGCCCGCCGTCGGTGCCGCTACAACCCGGTGCGCGAGGTGCAATCCAGATCGACGTGAAGGGGCCGAGGCCGTGGTTCGGGATGCCCGCGGTTCGCACGGTGGAGGTGACTGCTCACACGCCACCGGTGTTGCCGAAGTTGCCCGACGCGCCCGACGCACACGCCATCACCGCAGTGGCATTTGTTCAGCGGCCTCGATTCAGCCGTCGGATGATGGCAATCGGTGGCCTGCTCCTCGCGGTCACCATGTTTGCCTTGGTCATCAACGCCTCGTTCGCCAGTGTCGCCGATCTGTCGCGCCAGAATGAGGAACTGCTGAAGCAGAGTCTCGGTGCCGATGAGCCGTTGTCTGCACGACCACTTCCGGGCAGTATCGGTGGACGCATCACCTCCACGACCGGTGGTGGGATCGATGGGGCCACCGTCGAGATCTATGAGGAAGACACCAGCGCTGTTGTTCCCGTTGCATCGACGGTGACCGATGCCGATGGTTACTACACCTTTGGTTCGCTCAGCGTTGGCATCTATCGAGTCCGGGTGACGGCAGCCGGATTCAGCGAGGTCTGGTATCCGACTGCCGGAACGATCACCGATGCCTTTGCGATCGATCTCGGTGCCGGGTCCACCTCTGATGAGGTCGACATCGCACTCACCGGCCAACCCGGGGCGGTGGTGGGAACGGTTTTCGGTGATGATGTAAGCGGCGCGATCGTCACCGTGCAGATACCTGGTGACGCAATTTCAGGAAGCGACATACCGGCACCGCCGACGATCGTGGCCACTGTTGAACTCGACGCCACTGGAACATTTTCGCTCGAGGATCTACCGACCCCGTCGGCCTACGAACTCGTGGTGTCGAAGGCTGGTTACGCGACCGAGACTCGCACGCTCGATATCGGTCCGGGTGAGAGCCAACGAGGTCTTGAGGTCTTGCTGCGGCGGGGGGACGGCCGGATCACCGGAACGGTGGTCGATGCGAACGGGGTTCCGATCTCAGGCGTCGACGTGGTGGCGAGCGATGGACTCTCGTCGGTGTCGACGCGAACGCTGAGCGGCGATGCTGCGGGAACATTTGAGATTCGAGATCTCACGACACCGGCAACGTTCACGCTGTCGGCGGAACCTGACGGTTATGAACCGCAGTCGATCACGGTGAACCTTGCGCTCGGCCAACGTATCGACGCGCTACGTATGGTGTTGAACGCATCGTCGGGGTCGTTGGCGGGGCTGGTGACCGACGCTGGAGGAGGCCCTCTCGGTGGCGTGGTGGTGCGAGCTGTAGGCAGTGAAGGTGAGGTATTCACTCGAACTCTCAGTATTGGCTCGGTCGGCACGTGGTATCTCGGTGGCCTCCCGGTGCCGGCGGCGTACACGGTGACCTTTGAGGGCGACGGCCTTCAGACCCAGGCCATATCGGTCGATCTGCCATCGGGTGCTGGGGCAGACCTGCGCGGCCTCGACGTGACGCTGACCCCCTCGACCGCCGCGGTGCTGGGGGAGGTGATCGAGACCGGTGGCGACGCGATCGGCGGGGTGGCGGTCACGCTTGCCTCCTCGAGCCTCACAAAGCGGACGTTGACAGCAGATCTTCCTGCTGGACGATTCCGATTCGATGCGCTTCCTCCGGGCTCGTACACGCTGTCGTTCTCCCGGGTTGGTTCGAGTCCTCAGACCATCCTGATCGATCTCACTGCAGGCGAGGCGCTGAGCCTCGCAACCGTGGAACTCGAGGCTCAGGCGAGGTTTATCGGGAAGGTTCAGCGGGCCGGCGTTGATGCGGCCGACGTGGGGATCCAGGCGTACAAACTGAGCGAGTACCCATCGGTCGCGTCGGCCACGGTCATCTCGAAGTCGGACGGGTCGTTTGAGATCGTTGGCATCGATGCCCCCGAAACCTACGTGATCGAATTCCGTGTGCCAGCAGGTGGTCCGGTGGCTGGTTCGCAAACGGTGTTCCTCCCAGCGGGCCGCACGGTCGATATCGGGACGGTGCCGCTATGAGGCCACCGTTGTCGCTTCTTTGTTCATTCGTTGTTCGAGCACGCCTACCGTTCCCAGTGGTGCTGCCATGAGGATGACGCTCCAGCCGGACCTGGCTGAACTCGCTCCAGGCGACGAGGTTGAATTCCACGTCGTCATGGCCAACGACGGAACTGATCCCGTCGAGGTCGAACTCGACCTCCAGGGACTTGATGCCGATCTGTGGGCCCTCGGAAATCCGATCCCCGTGATCGACGCGGGTCAGATCGGTCGAGCCACGATCCGGGTCCGGATGCCCGATGATGCGACTCCCGGCGAACGACGCATCTCGGTGAGTATCCGTGACGCCTCGGGTTCGGTGGGTGCCTCTGCAGGGGCGGCACTCAGGGTGGGGTCGAACGATGTCGTGGCCATTGAGACCGACCCCGCTTCAGTCGCTGGTCGGTCGGGTGCCCGACTCGACACGATCGTGCGCAACCGTGGTGACGACACCATTCGTCTGCGCGTGTCAGGCCGAAGCGACGGGGCGACGGTCGAGATCCGACCATCCGAGTTCGATCTACCGGCGGGCAAGGGTGCTCGCCTCAAGGCTCGAATCACCCCAACCTCGCGAGCGTGGTTTCGTGAGAAACGCCATGGGGTGGTGCTTGATGCGCGAGGGGGCACCATTCCTGCCACTGCCTCTGCGATCTACGTGCAGAAGCCGACGGTGCCGCCTGTGCTGCTTCGAGCGGTAGCGGTGTTGCTGGCGCTTGCTGTTTGGGCGGGTGCATCGCTGGTCTTGTTCCAACGGATGTCGTCGACACCGCAGGAGGCCGCGACCGATGTTGTAACCGATGTGATCGACGGTGATGCCGTCCCCCCCGATGTGCTGTTGGCTGGAGATCTTCCCAGCGACGAGGGCGCGATTGAGCCTCCCGTTGTCGTGGCAGGGACAATTGATGGCCCGCGTGACCTCGCCGGTACAACTGTGCTGATCGAGCGGGTGAGTTTCGGCGACGAGGGAACTACCGATGGGTCAACGGGCAAGGTGGCGGCGCTCACACCCGTTGCGCTGACTTCTGGAACGGTGCTCGACAAGGTGGAGACCGTCACCGATGATGCGGGCCGGTTCCGTGTGGCGTCGGGACTCGTGATTGGTGCCTTTTACCGGGTGACGGCATCGAGATCTGGCTTCGATCTTCGAAGCGAGGTGGTGCGCACCAGCGAGGACGCCACCGAGATCGAATTGGCGATGTCCCTTGTGCCCGGGCGGGGTTCGATGACCGGACGGGTGGTGGATACTGCAGGCAATCCCATCGGTGGGGCACAGGTCGTGGCCACGCAGGGAACACTCACCTACCGGACGACCACAACATCGACAGGTGACGCGATCGGCACGTGGACGATCGACGGACTTGCCACCCCGTTCACGTATCTGATCACTGTTGCCACACCCGGGTTCTCGAGCCAGCAACTCACCGTCGATGTTGATGGCGGGGCTTCTCGAACTGGCGTCGATGCCGAGATGATGCGCGATCGCGGAACGATTCGTGGACGTATCACCTACCGAGATTCGGGTGTGGGCGCAGTCACGGTCTCGCTCTCAGGAGAGGTTGCGCGCACGACCACCACGCTCACCACAGGCGACCTCACCGGTTCCTTTGACTTCCCCAACCTTCCTTATGGCACGTATCTGCTCACCTTTACGGCCCCTGGATGGCTTGAGTCGAGCCGTGAGGTGATCGTTGCCGAGGGCGATGTGCCGGTCGATGTGGCGGATCTCCTGCCCTCAACGGCAGTGATTCAGGGTGTCGTGGCCCAACAGGTTGAGGCAGGCGGTTGCGACTATCCCGACCCGACCGCTGCTGTCGGCGCGGTGGATATCGGGTCATGCGGTGGCGTTGGCGTAACGGTCACCGGCGAGAACGGAACCTGGAGTACCACCACTGCGACGGGTGACGGTTCGTTTCGCCTGTCCGGAATCCCTGCTGGTGAGTACACGGTGGAATTCGATCGCTACGGGTATCTCCCCGAGTTCTACCGGGCGGTGGTTGGCGCTGGCGATGTGCTGACGCTTCCCGACGATGCAACCTATGACGTCGAGATGGCCGCCTATGTCGGACCACGAAACCGTGTCCTTGAACCACTCGATGCTGAGAGCGTTCAGATGCGTCTGGTGCCAACCACCCCACTCGATGCAGCAGAGGTAACCGGAACGGTGCGCGATGTCACTGCCCTCGACACCGGGTTTGACCAATTGCTCGACTCCGAGGGAACGCCGTATTTCGACGACTGGTCGCTGGGTTGTCGCGACGAACGGGTCGACGTCACGGTGATTGGGCAACCCGACGTTGTGTGTCTGCTCGAAGCCGGCGGCGGCTTTTCTCTGACAGGTGTGGCCCCCGGTGCCGCCGACGTGGTGGTGAATGCCCCCGGCTTCGGCACGTACACCTCGACCATTCAGGTCGCACCAGATGGCACGACACAAATGGGGCTCATCGCCCTGACTCCGTTGGCAAGCCTGGTGTTGAACGTCACCGGCACTGGCGACGTACCGATTGCCGATGCGACGGTGTTTGTGGCGCCCTCCGCTGACGACGTGCCGCTCTTCAAGGGTGCGGCAGCGATTCGCGACTGCACGGTGACTCGAGCGGACACCTCCGACATCTGGCAGGAGCGGTCAACGGTTCCGACCGGACATGTATCGAAGACCGGACTCTGCGCCGATGCTGACAGTGCCGGCGATATCTCGTTTGCTCGGGGACTCGGCACCGGGTCATTCAACGTGATCCTGCCGGTGAATGGATCCGACCCGAGCGATCCCGCCACCTTGGCCGGGCCGGTTCCTCTGGACCATCGCCAACTCACGCGAGCGATCGAGGTGCAAGTTGGTGAGAGTGCACGTCTCGACCTTCGCCTGCGCCGGTATGCCTCGATTGTCGGCACCATCCAGGTGCCGAATGCAAGCGGTACCGGCTACACCAACCTCGGCAACATCGAGGGGTTGGAGAGTGCGGATGGTCTGAACGATGGCTTCCCGTACCGGTTCACCGAGGACGCTGACGGGAATATGCGTGGCGTGCAGTTCTGCGAGATTTACGCCGCAGATGATGACATCCCGGCCGGCAAGGCTGCAGGAGATTGTCGTGACTATGACCCATCATTCGTCACACCTCGATTCAGCTTTGGCTCTGCTGCCGGGTTGTCGAGCGGCAGTTTCCGGATCGACCGCATTCCGCCGAATGAGGGCGCCGTGCTTCGCGAATACCTCATCCGGATCTCGACCGATGAGGGTGATTTCGAGCGTTCAGCGAGTTCGGCCTCGGGCGGTATCGAGGGATTGGCATTTGGCGAGGATCGAACCCTCAGCGTCGTTGCATCACCGACTCCGACGTCCATCACGATCAATGCGGTGTGGGATGACGGGAGCCCTACTTTGCAGCCGGTTCCCGGTGCGCTTGTTCGCGTGACGGGTACGGCGGGTTACCGAACGATCGACGTGGCGCCGTTCCGTGAGGAGGTCGTTCTCACCTGCCCGTCTACTGATTGTGCTGATGGCGGTGAGAGCGACGATGGATTCGACTATTCGCTCAGCCCGGCTCGGTCAACCGATGTCACCGAGGGCACCTTTGCCGATCTCGACGATCCCGGTACCGGAGCGGATGAGAACTCGTTGGTCATCGATGGGGTCTACCGTCTCGGCACGCTCACCGTCGAAGGTGTTGCACCTGGTTTCGACTATGTGAGCACAACCTCGTTGCTATCGCTCTCCAAGACTGCCGATGGCGGCTTCAATCTCGAATTGTTGCCATCGGCGAAACCGGTCGATGGCTCAGTGTCGTTCAGCCCAACCGATCCGACCGATGCACAGATAGCGGACCTGACGGTCACCCTGACCCCGGTGGGCGGTGGATCGAGCCTCTCGACGGCTCTTGAGCCCGGGGACTCGGGTGGCGCGACCTATTCATTCTCCTCGGTCCGGCCGGGCAGTTACACCCTCCAAATCAGCGGTGCCGGAGTGTTCACGACCTCGGTTGAGAGAAATATTGTGCCATCGAGTTCGGCCTCGGCGACCTTGCCCTCGGTGACAGTCAATCGAACTGTCGCCCTTGAGATACGGGTCAATGAATGTGCGCCAGGTGACACCTGCTCCAGCGCCCCTGACTACACCACCGTCACCGGGGCAACCGTCCGGCTGCGGTCGTCAATCGATGGTGGCGGCACATGGACGTTGGTCAGTTCGGCGGTGACCTGTGCTGATGAGAACGTGGACGGCTGCGACGGCAACCTCGGGATCGCCACTTTCAGCAATCTGATCGCTGAGGCAGGAACGATCTACAAGGTTGAGGTCCCGGTCCTTCCGAAGTCGGGTTACCGACGGGTGACAACCGAATCGGTGGTCGGCTCGCTGTCGCTTGACGTCACCGAGGAAACCGTTGAGGTTGAGCAGTTCGCGTCGATCACGGGTGTGATTCGCGGCAAGGTCGTGGCGACCGACTCCGACAGTGCTGCGGCACGCCTCGCCGGTGTAACCGTGCAGCTGAAAGATGCTGACGGCACCGTGATCACCTCTACGTCAACCGACGGGTCGGGGGCGTTCACCTTTGCAGCCACGACGAGAATCCCCGATGGTGACTACGTGGTCGTGGTTCCTCGAACAGGAGCGGCCGCCTCATATGAGGACCATGTCGCCAGTACCCCAGCAGGTGCTTTCGACTCGTCATTCGACGCGTATTTCGACGCAGAGACCTTCTCCGTTGCGGGCCCTGCAGTCACTGATCTTGGGAGCACAGCTGTGGTGCTGGTGGCGAGCGAGGTCGCAGTGGCGGGCTCGGTGGTGGATCCCACCGAGGTCGACGGGAACGGTGATCCGGTCACCCTTGCCAATGTGCGGGTCTCGGTGGTCGGAGCGACCTGTCCGACCCCAGATGGCGTGTCATCGAACGATGAATGCGTCTGGACCGATGCCAACGGTGAGTTCTCATTGCAGATCGCTCCGCGGACGACGACGCTGAAGTTCGAAGAATTTGATCCGGCTACCTGGACTGCGACCTATCGCCCGGTAGTGGAACGCAGCGTGTCCCCAAGCGTCGGTCAGGGAATCTCCGGACTGCAGCTCGAGATGCGGCCTGCACTTGGTGACTTGGGCGGAACGGTCAGTGTCCGCAATTACGACGGGGCCACCACCGCCGACGCGGATGGCGCCACCGTCACCGCAACCTCATCGACTGACATTTCAATCTCGTATACCGACACAACTGCGGCCGATGGGTCGTTCTCGTTGACTGGCCTGCTCACCGGCTCCTACGACGTGACGGTTCAACTGTCTGGATATGAGACCGGTTCATATTCAGGTGTCCTCGTTGTGGCCAACGGTTCGGCACTCGTGCCCGAGATCAAACTCAACGCCGACTCGCGTACCGTGCGCGTGAAAGCAACGTCGGGAGCTGCTGCTCTCGGTGAATTGGTGGTCGTCGCGACGCCCCCGTCTGGCTCAAGCGGCCTGACGACGGTGTCGGCCACGACGAACATCGACGGTGAGGCCGACCTTGACCTGGTACCGGGCACGTGGACCCTCAAATCGACGAACGGGGCGACTGGCACCCTCACCGCCGATGGTGTTGCGACAAGTCGGCACATCGACGCAACAGGGGTGGCGCTTACCGTTCCATTCGACTCGGGCAGCGCACTGCTCGACCTCTCTGCCTCACCGTCGTTGACGTTCGTCGAGGTAACGGGAACGGTCAACGGTGAAGACTTCTCTGGTTCAGCGACCGGGGTACTCGAGGGGGCTGCAGTCACCTACGCCGCTGGAGCAGCCAATGACAGCACTGATGCATCGGGAGCGTGGTCGATTTTTGCCCCGAGCGGCGCCGGGCTGGTGTCGTTCACCGTCTCGAAGATCGGTTACACGTCATCATCGACCTCGGCAACGGTGGCGACAACCTCGGTCGTCGCCACCGCAAGCACGGTGCGCGCCTTACCGGGAACGGCGGTCACCGTGGTGCTCACCTCGACCGATGGCACCCCAGTCCTCGGCGCAACAGCAACCGTCACCCAAGACGGTGCCAGCTTGAGCGAGGGCGACGATGACAACGATGGAACCATTGAGTTCCCGAGCTTGTCGGAGGGCGAATACGAACTCACGATCGACAACACCAACGGGGTGGTTGACGGGGCGAGCAACCACTTGGCGTTCGGCCCGGTGAACCCGGTCAGTGGTGACGATCGTGGACTCGGTCCGCGGACGATCTCAGTTGCATCTGGGATGGGTGACATTGGTGTGGTGTTGCAGAAACTCGATCGAAATGTCACCGGAACGATCGGGACCTCAGATGATGGTTCGCTGACCGCGCTTGTCGGCGCAACGGTGACCGCCACGTCTACGGCGGCTGGCCAGACGGCGACCATCTCAACCACGTTGACTGGTTCATCGACGATCTCGGGCCTGGCGGTCGCCACCGATCGTCAGTGGGTGGTGACGGTGTCGCCACCGGCTGATGGCATACATGATTCCTATGTGCCCGCGTCGCGGTCGGTGACACCTGGCGCTTCGACGGCCCTCGGCCGCGTGACGTTGTCCTCGGGCGAGCGCACGGTCTCCGGCACCCTGACGGGCCCCGCAGGACGCACGGTGACAGTTGTCGCCACAGCCAATGGTTACGCCGAACGGACCATCACCGACACCATTGAGATCGACACCGACACCGTCGAGTACGAACTCGCTGGGCTCTCGGTCGACGTGACCTGGCGTATCGAGTTCAGCGTGGCGGGAGTGACCGTAACGCGATGGGTCGGCCCGGGTGCAAGTGACGTCACGATGAACCAGTCGGTGGGAGCTGATGCGGTGGCAGCCATTCGGGTGGTCGTGGTTGATACCGCTGAGGTTGCTGCCCGCACCGACGATCTGACGGTCGCTATTGCACTCGTCGAGTCGACCTCAGCGGGGGCCTCAACGACCACCACGCTGCCGCTTGGTGAATCCGTCGAGGATGGGTCCCTCTCGAGCACGCTGACATTGGTGTCGGGTCAGACCTCGGACAGTCACACATTTGCCAACCTCGTCAAGTTCGACGCTGACACCAACGGATTGCTCGAGGGTCGATTCACCGTCACGGTGACTCCATCAGATGGGTACTCGGTCGACGGGGCGGCATCGGCCCCACTGATCAGCCTTGATCCGGAGAATCAGACGTTGTTGGTGCAACTCGACCCGGACACCCGCTCGGTGGCCACAACGCTCTTCGACTCGAAGGGAACGACAAGCACCGGTGACGACTCGGCGCTCGGCAATCGTGCGGTCACGCTCACACGCACCATCGCCGGTCAGGTGAACACGATTACTGGGACCGCTGACGGTTCAACCACCAATCTCTACACGTTCAGCGGAGTTGCGCCCGGCACGTGGTCGCTGAGCACCGATGGCTTCTCCACGGTTCCCGTGCTGGTGCCAGTTGAAACCGGCAGCCCGGCGAGCACCTTCGATGTCGGCACCGTGCGACTCTTGTCGAGCACCGACCGTCTCGACGCGTCAAGAGTCACGGTCTCGGATACATCAGTTGCTGTCCTCTCAACCACGACCGTGACGGTGCAATTAGCCGACGGAAACGGCAATCTCGCTACTTCGGGCGGCCAGGTTCGGTTGTTCACCGACCACGGGTCGATCTCAACGGTGATCGACAACAACAACGGCACCTATTCCGCCACCTACTCGGCTGCCGCATCGGTGGACACCGCCACGATCACAGCGTCACTCGATGGTCGGATGCTCTCGGACACGGCCACGGTGACGGTGGTTGCGGGTAGTGCGGATGCAGGCGAGTCCTCGATCACTCTGAGCCGCGCTTCCCTGCCTGCCGACGGGTCTTCGGCGGGCACCATCACGATCCGTCTCGCTGATACTCACGGCAATTCGATCCGCACTGGTGGTGAGACAGTGCTCTTTACCGAGGGTTCTGCCGCACTGGCACTTAACGGTTCGGTCACCGACCACGGAAACGGAACATATAGCCAGGCCTACACCGCGGGGCGTACGGTTGGTACTGCTGTGATCAGCGCAACCGTTGGCGGATCAGCTGCCGGCTCGGTTTCGGTGGCGACAACCCAAGTCACCGACCAGGTGCTCTACTCGACTCTCACGGCAGCCTCTGACTCGCTGACCGCCGGTGGTTCAGCGACCACGATCACGGTGCAGTTGAAGAGCGCTGTGAGCACGACCGTCGATGAATCGGCGGGAACGGTTGCCATATGGTCTACCGGTGGCACCATGGGTGCGGTTGCTGATAACGGAGACGGCACCTACACGGCCTCGTATTCCCCACCAACCACAGCTGGCGACTATGTCATCTGGGCGTCGCTCGACGGTTTGGCGCTGAGCAGCATCGAGACGGTTTCGGTCAGCGCCGGAGCAGCTCGAGCCTCGACATCGACGGTCACCACCGACCGATATTCGATACCTGCCGATGGCTCGTCGACCGGCACGGTGACCATCACCTTGCGTGACCAGCACGGCAATGTGCTCGGTGCCGGAGCAACTGCTGAGAGCGTTGGCGTGTCGGTCACCGGTGGTGGTGTGCTGAGTGCCACAACGGCCACTCAGCAGGCCAATGGCACCTATGCGGTTACCTATACGGCGGCCGGAGCGGTGCGCACCTCGGTGGTAACAGCCTCGTTGAACCCGTCGACGTCACCGACGACCATCGGCAGCTTGACGATTTCGAATACGCCGGTGACCGCGATCGGCGAGTACTCAACGATCAGTGCATCATCGGCAACGAGTAGCGCCGGCGGATCCGATCTGACCATCTCGCTTCAGCTGAAAGATGGCGCCGGTGCGGGAGACACAACCACCTCGTCAGGTGAGGTGGCGCTCTTCGCCTCGGGAGGATCGATCGCGATCTCAAGCGACACCGTCTCAAATGACGGGGCGCTCACCGCTGCATGGACACCGCCCACCACCCCCGGGACCGTCACGGTCTGGGCAACGGTCGACGGGTTGGCACTGAGTTCGTCTGCATCGGTAACTGTGGTAGCCGGTCCTGCTTCTGCTTCAACATCGACGGTGAGCGCAGATCGATTCGTGGTCCCTGCCAATGGCTCGTCCACCTCCATAGTGACGGTCGTACTTCGCGATCAGTACGGCAATCCGCTGTCGCCGACTGCGGACTCAGAAACCGTGGGGTTCTCCGCTAGCGGTGGGGGTTCGGTGACTTCCACGGGAACGAAGGCAGCGAGCGGCTACTACACGGGTACGTTCACGGCCCCGGCAACGCCCGGCACATCGGTGGTCACAGCGACGGTCGGCGGGGCGCCACTCGACGCGGTGACGGTGACCTCAACTCAGGTGACGGCGCGCCTCGAACACTCCACGGTGACGCCATCATCGTCCACGTTCATTGCCGGCGGATCAGACATCGAGATCACCGTGCAGTTGAAGAGCAGCGCCAGTACCTCGCTCGGCGCGAGTGGAGGGCGTGTGGCACTGTTCTCATCAGCCGGATCGATGGGTGTGGTGACCGACAACAGCGACGGGTCGTACTCAGCTGACCTCAACCCACCAAACACCAGAGGTGAGGTAACCGTTTGGGCGACCCTCGACGGGTTGGCGATTGACGATGTGGCGACCGTCACGATTACACCAGGTGCTGCGATTGCGTCGGCAACGATCGTCTCGGTCGACCGCAATGCACTCCCCGCCGATAGGGCATCGACGGCGACTGTCACCGCAACACTCAACGATGCGCACGGCAATCGACTCAATGCAGGTGGCGCAACAGTGGCGATGGCCGTTGCAGGTGGCGGATCAGTCAGCTCGGTGACCGACAATAGTGATGGCACCTACACAGCCACCCTCACGTCAGCTGCCAGCATTGGCACCTCAGTCGTATCGGTAACGGTAGGCGGATCTGCTGCCGGCTCGGTTTCGGTGTTGCGCACCCGGGTGAGCGAGGTGACGACCACGTCAACCATCTCGGCATCAGCGGCAACGACCACCGCGGGTGGGGCATCGCTGAATCTCACGGTGCAACTGAAGGATTCGGGCGGCAACATCACGAGCAATGTCGGCGACGTGGTGATCCGTTCGTCCGCTGGCTCGGTCGGTGCTACGTCATTCTCTGCTGGGACGTACTCGGCAACGCTCACAGCGCCAACTGCAGTGGGAACGGTGTTGGTCTGGGCAACGATCGATGGTGTCGCACTCGCCGACTCGGTAACGGTGACGGTGAACCCAGGCACCTTCAGCTCGGGGGCGTCGATCGTGTCGGCTGCGTCGAGTTCTTTGAGTGCCGATGGATCATCGACGTCGGTGGTGACGGTGACCCTTCGAGATACCTACAGCAACGAACTCTCCGGATCGGGCGGAACGGTGACGATGGAGGTGGCGAGTGGTAGCGGTTCGATCGGTTCGGTCACCGATAACAGCGATGGCACCTACTCGGCGACCTACACAGCGGGTTCAGTTGCTGGAGTAGCGAGAATTGAGGCGTCCGTCGGCGCAACCCGATTGAACGATGTTGCCCTCATCACCCTCGCAACCGGCATGGCGACTGAAGCTGACACGACCCTTTCGGTGAGTTCGTCGACGTTTACCGCCGATGGTTCGAGCACGATCACGGTCACGGTGCAGCCCCGTGATTCGAATGGCAATGCAGTGACGACCGGTTCCCACACGCTCTTGGTGACTGCGAGTGCTGGCACCCTTGCCAATTCGGGCACGCCGACCCGCCAAGCAAATGGGGCGTACACCGTGGCACTGACCTCGCCGACGACCACGGGTGTGATCACGGTTACTGCAACGCTCGGCGGCTCCACTATCGGCTCGAGCGCGTCCGTCACCGCAGTGGCCGATAGTGCAAGTTCGTCGACGTCGATGGTGAGTAGTGCCGATGGTTCGCTGACCCCCGATGGGTCGTCGACCACGACGGTGACGATCAGACTCCGAGATACGAACTCGAACCCGCTGACCTACTCAGGTGGCACGGTCACTGCATCGGTATTGGGATCCGCGGGCGGTGCGGCCTCAGGGACGCTTGGCAGTGTGACCGACAATGGTGATGGCACGTATGCGGTCACTTACACGGCGGGGGTAACAGCGGGCACCGACATCATCTCTGCATCGGTTGGAGGGAACACGATCTCCGATACGGCATCGGTCACGCTCGCCGCTTCGGTTCCATATGGCCCGAGTTGGACCGGCACCGCATCAAGCAGTGGAAGTGTGGCGTTGTCGTGGGATGCGCCGTCAGCGAACGGTTCAACGATCAGCGACTATGTGGTGGAGTACTGGGAATCGAGCGTCGCTACATGGACGGTATTTGCCGACGGCATGTCTGCATTGACCGGAGCGACGGTGACTGGACTTGTCGATGGGACGCCCTATCGGTTCCGGATCGCTGCTGTGAACGGACTGGGTACCGGGCCGTATTCCACCGAGGTGGAAGCAACGCCGAGTGCTTGAGCTTGCGCTGATCAGTCGAGGACATGAGAGGTAGCGTGACGTCATGACCGCCGAGAATCGTGATCATCAGGGAACGTCCGAACGGTCGACCTCGGGAACAGTGAGACGCCGTCGTGCTGTTCGCCGCGGACCTGCCGTCGCCGACGATGAAAACAGTGACGAGTTCGTGAAGGTGCGGTCGGTGACCGAGGAGCCAGGCGGACGGGTGGTCGTCGATGATGGGGCGTTGCCGATCACCGACGCGATCACCCCTGACGAGGTCACCTCGACTCCTCCGGTGGAGACCACTGCGGGGTCGTTGCCGGCAACCGATTCGGCCACTCTGGCCCTCGTGCTCGATGCAGTACGGTCGTTCCTTGAAGGTCACGATGGGCTGGGCGGGGACCATCCCGTGACCGCTGATCGGCTGGAGCGTCTCCGCCGTGTGGCGGTGCTGGTCGAGCGAGACTGACGCTGTCAGTCTGATCCGACCACGATCACCGACCCGGCGGCGCCAGTCTCGGTGAGGCGGACAGTCCACGTCATCGTTGACTGATCACGGGTGAATGTCATCACCATGGTCTCGGGGTCGTAAACCCG
>JBDQKN010000002.1:0-26813 GCA_040263235.1 Ilumatobacteraceae bacterium | reverse complement strand
GAACTGGGTGTGCGTGTTGGCGTCGTCATCAGCGACACGTTCGGTCGGCCATGGCGGGAGGGCCAGACCGATATCTGTATTGGACTGGCAGGTATCGCCCCCATGAGGTCGTATATCGGCGAGGTTGATCCTCACGGCCATGAGTTCCGGGTTCAGGAGCTGTGCGTCGTTGATGAGATAGCTGCCGCTGCTGAGTTGGTGAAGGGAAATACCTCCCGAATTCCGGTGGCTGTACTTCGTGGGGTCGACCACGAGGTTGATGAGGCGGCAACGATGGCACCGGTGCTTCGCGACACCACCCGAGATCTGTTCCGCTGAAATTGGGGTGCGCGTCCCCATGGCAGAATGGGGTCGATGCGTCTCCATGACTCGTACCCGGTAGGTGAACAGGTTGCCGACGACCCGATTGTTTGGGTATTCGATGACTTCTTGTCGGAGGAAGAGCGAGAACACATTGTTGCCCTTGCCCGTCCCAGGTTGGAAACAGCAAAGGTGACCTCCACCAACGTGAATACCGTGTCGACCGCCCGTACGGGTTCGGTCGCTTGGGTTCGCTATGGCGATTCCGAGATGGTGCAGGGGGTGATGCACAGGGTGAGCGACTTGGTCGGTGTGCCAATCCATCACTCAGAATCGATGCAAGTGGTTCATTACGCAGAGACCCAGGAGTATCGACCGCATTTCGATGGCTGGGATCTGACAACTGAGAAAGGGCGACGTCGGACAGAGAATGGTGGCCAACGAGTCCTCACCGCTTTGATGTATCTCAACGAGCCCGACGGTGGAGGGGGAACGAGTTTCCCCAAACTCGAACTCACTGTTGAAGCTCGCCCGGGGCGACTCGTGATATTCCACAACATCGTGGACGCCGACACCAATCTGCACCCGCATTCGCTACACGGTGGGATGCCCGTCACCGATGGCGAGAAGTGGGCGTGCAATTTGTGGTTTCGGGCGCGGCCGTATCGCACGGCGTCGGATCGCGTCGCAAAGCCGGTTCCTGCGAGTTCACGCACTGCTGGCGCTCAGGCAAATCGAGCCGCGCGACGTGGGAAGAAACGACGCTAAGGATTCACCATCAATCGTGACATTCGTCATCCGATTTAGGGGTTTCTTGTCCATATGTACCGCAAATAGTCGCTGATCAGACGGCTACGCGGTAGGGTGTCTATCGAGGTCGTCCTGTGCAGCTCAGGGTGAGTGGCGTCAGGTTTCCGCAGCGTGGCGGGTTGACGAGTAGTTCCCAGTGTTTGAGCGCACCAAGTCGGATGGCCCGAGTCGAGCTGAAACCACAGGGACAGTGACGGGAACGATCCGCCTCGAAGGCGTGTACAAGATATTCGGTGAGCAACCTCGGGGGCGTGCCCTTGAGCTAGCGAAAGCCGGGGTGTCCAAGACCGAGGTTCAGACATGGACTGATCACGTGGTCGGACTCGCCGACGTCAACATCGATATCGCCCAAGGCGAGTTGTTCGTGATCATGGGGCTGTCCGGTTCGGGCAAGTCAACGGCAATTCGAACTGTCAACAAACTGCATACGGTCACCGAGGGGAGCGTATGGGTCGACGATGTCGATATTCAGTCGCTCTCAGGTCGTGCCCTGCAGGCAGTCCGACGCGAGAAGATGGGCATGGTCTTTCAGCACTTCGCCCTCTTCCCTCATCGCAGTGTGATCGACAACACGGCCTACGGACTTGAGGTACAGGGCGTTGACGAGGCCGAGCGTGAGCGTGCCGCAATGGAAGCGCTCGCCATGGTGGGGCTCCAGCGATACGCGATGTCGATGCCCGCCCAGCTGTCCGGTGGGATGCAGCAACGGGTCGGTCTTGCTCGTGCTCTGGCCAGCGATCCGTCGATCCTGCTGATGGACGAGGCGTTCAGCGCGCTCGATCCGCTGATCCGACGTCAGATGCAGGATGAACTGATGGCGATTCAACGCCAGCTTCGGAAGACGATTTTGTTCATCACCCACGACCTGAACGAGGCGCTCCGCATTGGTGACCGCGTGTGCATTATGCGAGGTGGTCGCATCGTTCAGATCGGTACGCCCGAGGAGATCCTCACCGAGCCTGCAACCGGATACGTCGCTGAGTTCGTTCAGGACGTCGATCAGGGGCGAGTGATCGCAGTTCGAGATGTCATGGTGGAACCACGTCCCTTGGACGCAGCGCAGGATCTTCACGCGGCGCTGCGATCGATCGATGATCGGGTGGGCGCATTCGCGGTTGATGCCGATGGGCGGCCGACGGCGGTGCTGACCGTGTCTGACGGCTTGGCTGCACTCGAGGCAGGGCGTACGTCTGTCGCCGATGTTCTTCGGAGCGACTTCGACCGGGTGTCGCCCTCCCAAACGCTGAACGAGGTCTACGCAGCCGCAGGTCGAGGCCTGCCGATAGCGGTGGTCGACTCAACTGGCACGCTCGTCGGGAACCTCGATCCGCAACACATCATGGCTGAGCTCGGCCGGGTCGAATCGCTCATCGATTCCTTTGAACGTGAGGTGTTCTTGTGATCGCCCCCGCACAGGACAGTGGCGTCGGAATTCTCGACGACGCTGTTCTCGACGAGTTCACCATCCCCTTCGGAAGTTGGATCGAGGAGGCGGTGAATTGGATCACGCTCAATATGTCGGGCGTTCTCGACGCGATCGCCTGGCCGTTTGAGTTCTTGCTGGAGAATCTTGTCGATCGTTTCCTGATTGCGATCCCGTGGCTATTCGTCGTCGCCATCACGTTCCTTGTCGCCTGGTTGGTACGAAACCTGACGGTTGCCTTTGGCTCCGCCGGTGCACTTGTGGTGTGCGGCCTGCTCGGCAATGAGTTCTGGGTGCAGACAGCCAGAACGATCGGCTTCATTCTCGTGGCGGTGATCGTCTGCATTGTGATCGGCATCCCCCTCGGGGTGCTCTCTGGACGGTTCGACTCGGTCTGGTCGATTATGCGACCCACCCTCGATGCCATGCAGGTGATCCACTCGTTTGTGTACCTCCTGCCTTTCGTGTACTTCTGGGGTGTGGGTCGAGTCTCAGCGACGATGGCCACAATGGTGTTCGCGTTGCCCCCCTTGATCCGACTCACAAACCTCGGAATTCGACAGGTGCCCGAAGATGTCGTCGAAGCGAGCCGAGCGTATGGTGCCAACGAACTTCGCGTCTTGCGTGACGTTCAGTTGCCACTCGCACGCCCAGCGATCATGACGGGAATCAACCAGACGCTTCTTCTGGCCTTCTCAATGCTCGGAATCGCTGCGATCCTCGGAGCGGGCGGCATGGGAGCGCTGCTATTCAGAGCGCTCGGCCAGCAGGACGTGAACTTGGCGGCTGCGGCTGGTCTCGGATTCTTCCTGCTCGCGGTGATCCTCGATCGCATCTCTCAGACTCAAGCGGGCGGATCAGGACTCTTCTCTCGGATGACGACTGCCTGGCGTGCCCGCCGACAGCCAGAGGTGTTGCTCGTCAACCCTGACTTCAACGCAGCCGTGGTGAACACCGCAGTCGACGATGCCAATGAGGGCCAGCGTGCTCCAATGTCAACCGTCGAACGGGCGATGATGGGAGTGTCGGTTGTCGGGGCACTCGGTGTCCTCGTATCGATGCTGATGTCGTGGTCGGTCGACGGTTCACTGGTCACGGGATA
The DNA here is from genome assembly GCA_040263235.1 of Ilumatobacteraceae bacterium. Lineage (GTDB taxonomy): Bacteria > Actinomycetota > Acidimicrobiia > Acidimicrobiales > Ilumatobacteraceae > Casp-actino5. Next base: position 23,178 of record JBDQKN010000002.1, on the reverse strand, counting down.
CACCCGACGAGATGATGCCGGTTTAGTTGGATCATTTTCGGCCTTATCTGCAGAGGGCGGGTCGTGGTTCGCCCTGGTCGTGCTCGGCGCTTCGGTGTCAGTGATCGTGTCGGTCGCCGGAGCGTGGCTCGGTCGCAGCACCAGCCGCCACTTCAGTCCCGACAGCGCTGCCGTTGCGGCGGTGGTCTCGGTTCTGACGGTGCTTGCCTACGTGGCCGGTCAACCGTCAGCGTTGGTGCCCGACTATTCAGTCGGCGCGGGTGCATACCTTGCCCTCGCCAGTGCAGTAGTGGCGATGGCTGGGTCGTTGGCATGGCTCGTCGTCGGGCCTTACGGCCCACGTCGGCCCCTGAAGCAGCGGGTTGCGATCGGCCCGCTCGTTCTGGCATCTGTCGCGGTGGCGATTGCGGTGATCTCAACCGTGTCGATGTGGCAACTCGATGAGCGGGGTGGTGTCGTGATAACGCCTGCGATTGAGGCTGAGATCGATGAGGTCAAGCGTCTTGCCGAGGCAGGTGAGATGGACCCCGGCGTTGCGGCAACCGAGATTCAGGTCATTCGAGCCAAGGCCAAGGTTTCAGAACGCATCGTTCTCGACGGACTCTCCTCTGAGGGGGTCGGGCTTGGGGGCTGGACGTTGGCGATGACTCTCGCTGGTGCCATTGGGTCTCTTGGGGTCGCAGGGTTGTTCGGGTTCGACGAACGTCGACGCTGGCTGGCTGGAACGGTCGCCCTCGGAGCTGGCGCAGGGGTGGTCGCTGTAGGCGTCGCCTTTGTTGGAGGGTTTGCCCGAGCCACTGATCGGAACTACTTCAGCGGCGTCGGCGTGATGCTCGTCATGGTCGCCGGGGTGATGCTCGTTGCGTCTTCTCGTGGGCTCATCCGAGGGTTCAGCCGGCTTCGGGTCTACGACGACGCGGGAGATGCGTCATGAATTTCGAATATCAGGTCTTCCGTCGACATTTATATGTCGACGGCGGAAACACACAGTTGCATCGTGAGCGGCGTGAACTGCTGCGCGGAGTGACGACATCAACACCTAAGGAGAGATGAACACATGAAAACCAAGAGGAGAATGCTCACTGCATCGGTGGTGACCCTCGGCCTGTTCGTGGCATCCTGCGGTGGCGACGACGCCGCCGAGCCGGCTGCTGAGGAGCCTGCTGCTGAGGAGCCTGCTGCTGAAGAGCCTGCTGCCGAGGAGCCTGCTGCTGAGGAGCCAGCTGCTGAAGAGCCAGTTGCCGAGGAGAACCTGACCCCGGGCGCCGGTGTCTCGGTCACCATGGCAAAGGCCGACTGGTCGACTGAAGACCCCAATGCTTACGTTGCCCATGCCCTGCTCACCGAGCTGGGATACGACGTCAGCGACCCGAAGGATCTCGAACTCGGCCCATCCAACGCTTACATCGCGATGGCTCAGGGCGACGCAGATTTCTGGATCAACTCCTGGTACCCAGGCCACAACTCCTGGCTGCTCAACGAGTTGCCCGACGGCTCGCAGGTCGGAGACCACCTCAGCGTTGTCGGAGAGATGATGATGGCGGGTGGCCTCCAGGGCTACCTGATCACCAAGTCGTTTGCCGAGGAGTACGGAATTACCTCGCTTGACGATTTCAATATGAACGCCGACGCAATCGCTGCGTATGACGCTCAGGACCCCGATCCTGGCAACGGCATCGCGGACATCTACGGCTGCTCGGAGAGCTATACCTGTGATGACATCATCCAGAGCCAGATCGCATTCTCGGGCTGGGAGAACATCAAGCAGACCATCGCTGGCTATGACGCCATGTTCGCTGAGGCCGTAACCAAGGCCGATGCCGGCGAGCCGGCGATCATCTACACCTGGACCCCGAGCGCATACATCACCCAGCTTCGCCCCGGCGACAATGTGTTGTGGCTCGAGGTTGACGATGTGGTCGACGATTCGAACCCGACCGGTGCCGAGGGTGGCGAAGCCCACGACCAGCGTCCCGGCCTTGCCAGCATTGGCGAGGAGCAGTGCCCCGGATCTGAGGATGGCGTCTGCCAGCTCGGCTGGATCGCTGCGGACATTCAGGTGACGGCGAATTCCGAATGGCTCGACGCCAACGCTCCGGCGAAGGCGCTGCTCGAGTTGTTCGAGATGAACGTCATCGATGTGTCCCTGCTCAACGTTGAGATGGGCGAGGGAGCTGCGGTCGAGGAGCTTGCTGCTTCTTGGATCGAGGACAACCGCGACGTGGTCGACGGTTGGCTCGCCGCAGCTCGCGCTGCTGCCTGATCACCCGACCAGAGTGATGATGCCGGCCGGCCCTTCGGGGTCGGCCGGTGTCGCGTCCGGCGACGGGGGAATGGCTCCGGTCACCGAGGCCACGCGGCCATCGAGATCACGTAGCGCTGCATCGAGCACCCGAGTCGATCGGGTTCGGGCACCGGGAAGAGCAGCCTCAACGACGAGGCCGGTAACGAGCGCCGTCAGTCGAGCTGTCTCATTCGTCGCGGCATCTCGGTCCAGTCCGATAGTCATGAGGCGATCGCGCATGCCTACCTGCCACGAGAACCGTGAGATGCCAGGGCGAAGGCGGAGAACACCGGGTGGGAGGGCTGCTGCTTCGATTCCAATTCGAGCAAGTGCTAGGTGATCAGGTGACGAGGTAGCCCACCGCCACCAACTTCTGATGAGGTCGCCCTGGGAGAGCCCGGGGCGACGAGCCAACGTACGTTCCTGGACAACCAATTGCGCCTGAAGCGCTCGATCGAGGGCCGCTCGTAGCAGGTCGCCCCTGGTGCCGAAATGGTGAACGAGCACGTTGACATTGAGGCCGAGGTCGCGGGCGATTCCCCGAAGAGATGAGACCCCGACTCCGTGATGGCCGAGATGGCGAACGACAGCATCGAGAAGTTCTCTGCGTCGTTCGAGGTCAGGCGGACGAGACACATGGGAAGCGTAGGCGTTTCTCCCCCTAACATCGATGAAGTGGAGTCGATAAGCAATCCAGACCGAACAGTTGGAGGGGCGATCCTCCTCGACGGAAATCGTCTCCGCGACGCCACGGTCGCGTCGATAGCTGCTCGCATCCAACAGGCAGGGTCGCCGCCGGTGTGTTTGGCGACGGTGCTGGTGGGTTCGGATGGCCCAAGTGGGGTCTACGTGCGAATGAAGCACCGCAAGGCCACTGAGGCGGGACTCGTCTCACTCGGAGTCGAACTTCCCGACACGGCCTCACAGGCCGAGGTTGAGGCTGCTGTTAGTGGGCTCGTAGCCGACCCGGCGGTGCATGGAATCCTTGTTCAATTGCCTTTGCCGGGACATCTCGACCCCGAACCGGTCCTTGCGATGCTCCCACCGGCCAAGGATGTGGACGGCCTCACCGAGCGATCTCTCGGTCGGCTGGTGCGGGATCTGCCTGGTCATGTTCCCTGCACACCTCTAGGCGTGATGAGGCTCATTGAGGCATACGGAATCGCCACCGCAGGTCGACGTGCTGTTGTGGTCGGCCGCTCGACGCTGGTCGGGCTTCCTCAGGTGCTCCTTCTCGGGCGACGTGGAGTCGATACAACAGTGACCCTTGCCCACTCAAGGACCGCGGATCTGGCATCGGTCTGTCGAGAAGCCGACATTCTCATTGCAGCAGCTGGTCAAGCCCACATGATCACCGCCGAGCACGTGAAGCCAGGGGCAACCGTCATCGATGTCGGAGTGTCCCGCAGCGATGAGGGAATCGTCGGCGACGTGGACTTTGCCGACGTTCAGGCGATTGCTGGAGCGATTACCCCGATGCCGGGGGGCACCGGTCCGATGACCATTGCTTGCCTTCTGGAGAACACGGTGAACGCCGCTGTCATGCAGGGCGTGACCGTCTAATTCAGCGCCGGGCGCGCCGAGGTCGCAATCTTCGGCCCATCGCTACTGCAGTAGCGGGAACTTGGAGCACTGCACTGTCGAGGGCGACATCCTGATCAGCATGGGCACGCTCACGGGCGGGATGTTGCACGATTCGGACCGCGAGGAACAGTGCGATTGCTGCGAGAAGTGATGCTGCGGCCATGGGGTATCCCTGCGCACCGACGATGGCGATCACGACCGACATCAGGAGTGGGCCGATGAACGCTCCGACACCGAAGAGCACCACCAACTGCGCGGCCGCCGCAGTGATACGTGCAACAGGCAGGCGGTCGTTGGTGTACGCGCCTGCGATGGAGTACAGCGGATACATCGTTCCGCCGAGCAGGATCATCGCTCCGAAACCGATCGGGCTTGCAGGTCCGTCCACGAGAAGCAGTAATGAAGCAGCGGTGGCGACGGCCGCAGACACCGCTCCAACGAGTCGTCGGTCGTATCGGTCGGAAAGGGTGGCCACCGGAATCTGAAGAACAAGCGAACCGAGCGCCGGCATCGCAGTGAAGACGCCAATCATGGTGACGTTCATGTCAGACCGGGCTGCATAGACGGGGGCGAAGGCCGTCACAGCGCCCATCACAGCACCAACGGTGAAGGCGGCGACCACTCCGGTGGGAGCGATGCCGAAGAGTTCACGAAGTGGGAGACGGGCGATTGGCTCAACTGGCGGGGGATTTGCCACCGCCGAGAGCGCAACAGGAGACACGGCCAAGCTGATCGCCACCGCCGCTACGACGAAGCCCGTGATGGCAAGGGGATCGATCGTGGTGAGAATCACCTGGCCGACGCCGTAGGTGATGATCGTCGTCATTCCGTATGTGGACAACACCTTTGCCCGATTCCGATTGGATGCCAACTGGTTCAGCCACGATTCGGCAACGACATAGACGCCGGCGATGAGTGCCCCAGAGAGGAACCGAAGGGCGAGCCATGCCAGTGGATGCACGGCAAGCCCCGCCACGAGAGCGACTCCTGCCAGCATTGAGGAGAGAGCGGTGAATACCCTGATGTGACCTACGGTGCCGACCACATGCAATGTGGCTCGCGATCCAGCGATAAATCCTGCGTAATACGCAGCACCGATCGCCCCGATCATCAAGGTGTCGAATCCTTCGAGTTCGGCCCGCACCACGCTGAGGGTGGCGAAGAGCCCGACTCCGACAAGTAGCACCGAAAGGCCGGCGAAGAGCCCCCAAGCGGTGAGAACCAGTGAACCGCCCATCGACGCGGGCGCCCGAGGTGTTGGCGGGGATGTCGCCGTTGAGGTCTGGTTCATCGCCGCGAACGATAGCCCCAGCATGCTGAGCCAATGATGGGCGCGTAGCAACGGCGCGGTAGCGTCGGAGGTCATGGCAGCTGAACTCGTGCAACGCTTCGAGAGCGTTCAACAGGTCCGTGAGGGCCTCCGCGAACTCGATTATCTCGCCGACGATGGAATTGCTGGTGTCGCCTATTTGGCTGACCGTCTGGGCAAGCCAGTACTGGTGGAGGGCCCGGCTGGAACCGGCAAGACCCAGTTGGCGAAATCCATTGCAGAGTTGACTGGCGCCCGCCTGGTGCGACTGCAGTGTTACGAGGGCCTCGACGAATCCAAAGCACTCTTCGAGTGGAACTACAAAAAGCAACTGCTTCGAATTCAGGCCGACAAGAATTCCGACTCGTGGAACGAGATCCACGACGACATCTTCTCCGATGAATTCCTCTTGACGCGTCCCTTGCTTGAGGCGATCACTGCCGACGATCCGGTGGTGCTGCTCATCGACGAGGTTGACCGGGTTGAGGTAGAGACAGAGGCCCTCCTCCTCGAGATTCTCTCGGACTATCAGGTTTCGATTCCTGAACTCGGGACGATTGAAGCCAAGCAGATTCCGTTGGTGTTCCTAACGTCGAACAACACACGTGAACTCTCTGAGGCGTTGAAGCGTCGGTGTCTCTATTTGCACGTCGACTATCCATCAATGGAGCGTGAGCGTGAGATCGTGCTCGCCAAAATCCCCGATATCACCGAAGCGCTTGCCGACCAGATCGCACGGATCGTTCGATCGATTCGTTCCCTCGATCTGAAGAAGGCCCCGAGCGTTTCTGAAACCCTCGATTGGGCTCGCACACTTCTGCTGTTGAACATCGAGACCATCGATGAGGCAACTGCCAAGGAGACTCTGCACATCCTGCTCAAGTACCAGACCGATATCGCCAAGGCGGCGAAGGAACTCTCGGTCGAAGAGTGACCAGAGGGTTCCACCCATGACAGCCATAGATCAGCGCTCGATGCTTGACCTGCTCAATGGGTTTGTCGGGCAGTTGCGCGATGCCGGCCTGCCGGTGAGCCTCACCGAGAATCTCGACGCGATGGAGGCTGTTCGCCACATCCCGATCGAGGATCGTGATGCCTTCAAGTACGCGCTTGGGGCAACCATGATCAAGAACCAAGCCCATTGGCGTTCATTTGAGACGGTCTTTGAGGTGTACTTCAGTCTTCGGGGCCCGGAGTACGCGATCTCCCAGGCATCCGATGGCGATTCCGAACTTGACGACCTGTGGCGTGAAATGCAGGAGGCGTCAGGCGAAGGAGATGGCCGCGGTGGCGCCGGGTCGCTCGATGCGCTGACCCCAGAGGAGATCGCGCATCTCCTCATGCAGGCGCTCATGCAAGGTGACCAGGCCCTGATGAAGGCGTTGGCGCGCCAGGCCGTTCAACGATTCGCCGGGATGGAACCCGGTCGGCCAGTTGGGGGGACGTACTACCTCTATCGAACCCTGAGGAACCTCGACCTCGACGGCATGCTCGCGAAGATGATGGAGGCTGCCGCCCAGCAGTCGACGGGGCCGAATACCAGCCTTGAGCAGAGACTCGAACGCGAGGAATTCGAGCACCGGGTGAATGATTTCAAGGCCGAGGTTGAGGCTGAGATTCGCCGTCGACTGGTCGCCGATCGTGGCGTCGAGGCCATGGCCAAGACACTCCGCAAGCCCCTCCCCGAGGATGTCGAGTTCATGCATGCCTCGCGAGACGAGATGGTCAGCCTGCGAAAGGCTCTCCAACCCCTCACCCGAAAGTTGGCGGCCCGCCTGGCCCGTAAGCGCAAGCACGGTCGCCGCGGTCCGCTCGACTTCCGGAACACAGTCCGCCACTCCCTCAGTTACGGGGGTGTGCCTGCTGAACCGAAGTTCAAGTATCCGCGTCCAGCAAAACCGGAACTGATGGTGGTCGCTGACATCTCGGGCTCTGTTGCTGCTTTTGCCCGGTTCACGCTGATGTTGGTCTACGCGATTTCGGGCCAGTTCTCGAAGGTTCGTTCATTCGTGTTCATCGATGGCATCGACGAGGTCACCGACTACTTCAAGGCGACCGAGGACATCACCGAAGCGATACATCGGGTCAACACCGAAGCCGATGTTGTTTGGGTCGACGGACACTCTGATTACGGACATGCCTTCGAAGTGTTCTGGGAACGATACGGCAAAGACGTTGGTCCAAAGACCACGGTGCTGCTCCTAGGCGATGCGCGCAACAACTACCACGCAAGCCAATCGTGGGTGATCAAAGAGATCCGATCAAAGGCGCGACATGTCTATTGGCTCAATCCGGAACCTCGATCGTATTGGAACACGGGCGACTCAATCGTTGGCGAATATGGCGCTCACACCGACGGCGTGTACGAATGCCGCAACCTTCGCCAGCTCGAAGGTTTCGTCGAGAAACTCGCCTGACGCCGGTCAGGTCCTGTTCACCAACAGCGTTTGCACCGCTCGTCCAACGGGACCTGTGCCGTCGAAGAGCAGGGCATCAGACATACCGACGCCATCGGAATTCCAATGAGATACGGCCCGAGTCCCGAGCATGTCTCCAATGGGCTCGCGATGCAGATAGATGGTGAGGTCGGTATTGACGAAGCCGAACTGATCGGGCTCAGCATTTCTTGACACCGCGTTACCGCAGTCTGCCAATGGGCAGATCCGTTGGAACGGTGTCGGCAATTCGCCTTCGACAATTGGAGCTGTCGTCATCCACAGGGTGGTTGGACCTGGCGTGCGATCCTCTCCCGATGGATAACTGATCGTTGTTCCATCGGTGAACCCAACCGCTCCATGACGGGTCGACGCGAGTGGGAAATCACCCGAATTTGACTCTGCCGGGTCTGGGGTCGCGATCGTCGCCGTCGGCATGTGTTCATCGGTTGGCTGTGGCGTGAGATGTGAGGAGTTAGCTACCGCAATCTGTCGGCCATCGAGGTCGACAATTCGAGCGGTGGCGGTTGAAACAGTTCGTCCGGACCGAGTGATATTCGCTTCTATGGTGAACCCGGCCATGGGAACCGGTCTGGTGAGTTCGACAGTCAAGCGGACCAACCGTTGCGCTGGCAGTAGCTGTTCAACGGCTCGTGCCAGGAGTGCCGTTGGTGGACCCGCATGGCAGTGATCAAGGTTCCACGGACCACGGCAGATTCCCGTCGGCCGGAATATTTCGGTGCCGTCATCCTGGTGCTCAACCCTGATGAAGGCCGCCTCGGGAAATTCCGTGTTTGTGCTCACCTCATGAGTCTGGCCGACTGGTTCATGGCCGGTGGTAGTTGGGTGCTTCACGGGTGATCGTCACATCGTGAGGATGGCTCTCATTGCGCCCAGCGGTAGTCACCTTCATGAGTCGAGCTTGGGTGCGCAGATCATCGAGGGTGGCCGCCCCGGCGTAGCCCATTCCTGATCGGAGGCCACCAACGAGTTGGTACACGGTGTCGGATAAGGGTCCGGCGAACGGAACTCTGCCCTCGATCCCTTCGGGGACCAACTTGTTGGTGCTTGCGGCGAGATCGGACGGCCTGCCAACACGCTGAGCGGTGGCGTATCGATCAGCGCCGAGACCAGTCATTGCTCCAAGGGACCCCATGCCGCGATACGACTTGAATTGGCGCCCTTCAAAGAGCTCGGTCTCTCCTGGGCTCTCCTCTGTTCCAGCGAGGAGGGACCCGAGCATGACGGTGTCGGCCCCGGCGACGATGGCCTTGACTACGTCGCCCGAATAGACGATGCCGCCATCACCGATGACAGGCACACCGAGGTCGCGGGCACGTCGTGACGCAGTCCAGATTGCCGACAGCTGCGGCATGCCGGCGCCGCTGACAATCCTCGTGGTGCAGATGGACCCTGCCCCGACCCCAACCTTGACAGCATCGGCGCCAGCGGTCACCAGGGCATCTACGCCCTCGGAAGTGACGACATTCCCTGCAGTAATCATCAAGTCGGGAAAGTCGGCTTTGATCGTGCGGACTGTCGAGATGACGCCAGCCGAATGGCCGTGTGCGGTGTCGAGGGATACGGCATCGACGCCAACGTCGACGAGCGCTTGTACCCGGGCGGACACATCTGGGCCAACGCCTACAGCGGCGGCGCAACGAAGTCGCCCGGCTGCATCACGGGTGGCTTGTGGGTGATCGAGGGCCTTCTGGATGTCTTTCACGGTGATGAGACCGGCAAGCATGCCCGCCTCGTCCACCAAGGGCAGTTTCTCAATCCGGTGTTGCTGGAGCAGGATCTTGGCCTCGTCAAGGCCGGTTCCGACCCGGGCGGTGACGAGACCTTTCGAGGTCATGAATTCTCGAACCGGACGCCCGAGGTCATCGCTGCCGCAAAAACGGATATCCCGATTCGTCAGGATGCCAATCAGCCGCCCGTTTGGATCGGTGATTGGCACTCCCGAGAACTTGAAGTGGCTCATGACTGCCTCTGCTTCGGCAAGTGTGGCATCAGGCCCGAGCGTGACCGGGTCGGTGATCATTCCGCTCTGGCTTCTCTTGACCTTCTGAACCTCAGCGGCTTGATCGGCGGCGGACATGTTCCGGTGGATCACCCCGATGCCGCCAACGCGAGCCATGGCGATTGCCATTCTCGCCTCGGTCACACGGTCCATTGCCGCTGACACGATTGGAACGGCCAGCGTGATGTCACCGACGAATCGAGCCGAGGTGTCCACGGCGTCCGGCAATGTTTCAGAGAATCCGGGGACCACGACAACATCGTCAAACGTCAGTGCCTCGTAGGGGTTGAAGAGCCCGCTATTTGGATGATCCATCTGCTTCTCCTGTCATGTGTTCGTCGGCGTGCACAACGATGCAACGGTGTCGACCAGTAACCGGTGCTCAACGGCATGGATCCGTTGTTCGAGGTCAATAAGGCGGTCCCCGGGATTGATTGCCACCTCTTCGGTAGCGAGCACAGGCCCCGAGTCGACCCCTTCATCTGGGACGTCGTGAACCATCACTCCGGTTCGGGTTCTGACTCCTGTTTCAAACTCGATGAACGCGCGTTGGATTGCTCGCGTTCCCGGCAGTTCACCGGGGAGGGCGGGGTGGAGGTTGATGACTCGGCGAGACGAAACCACTTGGTCGGTGAGGATTCGCATCCATCCAGCAAGGACCACGAGCTCGGCACCAACTCCGTCCAGGAGAGTCGACAGCCGGGTGTCGTAGTCGCGCCGAGACTCGTCTGATTTGGGCGGGAGTGAATACGCCGGTGTCCCGTTGGTGGCAGCCCGGTGAAGGGCGAGGGAATCGGGTCGATCGGATATGACTGCGACGATGTGGCCGCTACCGATGCGGTGAACGCGTTCGGCGTCGAGTAGCGCCTGCAGGTTGGTTCCAGAACCGGAGGCGAGGACGACGATCCGGGTCACCGGGCGATCAACTCCACGGCCTCACCATTAACTCGACCCACCAGCTCTCCGATGCGCCACGTCTGTTCCCCGATTTCTTCGGCGAGTTCGTCGGCATCCTCGGCCGCACAGACGATCACCATTCCGATCCCCATATTGAGCATGCGGTGACGTTCATGTTCGCTTACGCCTGGAGTAAGAGTCTGGACGAGTTCGAACAATGGCGAAATGGGCCACGACCCGAGTTGGATTCGGGCGGCAAGCCCATCGGGGAGTACTCGTGGAAGGTTCTCGGGGAGGCCGCCTCCCGTGATGTGGGCAAGAGCCTTGACCTTCGTGCCGTAGGGGCCGTCGAGCAGTGGCCCGAGCAGCGGCAGATACGACCGATGAGGTTCCAACAGCGTCTCTCCGAGGGGTCGATCGAAACCCGCAGGGATGGCGTCCATCGGGAACCACTGGAAGAGTCGTCGCAAGAACGAGTATCCGTTGGTGTGTGGGCCGCTCGACGCAATCCCGATCAGGACATCCCCCTCGTTGAGATCAGCGTGGGGGAGCAGTCGAGACCGTTCAGCAATACCGATCAGCGTTCCTGCTACATCGAATGCCCCGATTTCGTAGACGCCGGGCATCTCAGCAGTTTCCCCACCGAGCAGGGCACAACCGGCGGCTTCGCACGCCTCGGCCATTCCGGTCACCACGTCCGCGACGACGTCAGCATCGAGGTGAGAGGCGGCGATGTAATCGAGGAAGAACAGCGGTCGGGCGGATTGAACGAGCACGTCGTCGATGCAGTGATTGACAATGTCGGCACCGATGCCGCGCACTGATCCAAGTCTCGCTGCGAGCTCGACCTTCGTACCGACGCCATCGGTGGAGGCAACGAGGACGGGTTCGACCATCCCGGCAGCAGCGCTCAGATCGATCACCCCGCCAAAGGCGCCGACCCCTCGTAACACCGACGGTCCATGGGTTCGCGAGACGGCGTCGCGCATCGCTTCCACTGCACGGTTCCCCTCATCGATGTCAACACCGGTGTCGGCATAACTACGCAGAACTGCACCAGGTGCGCGCCAACCGATGTCTCGACGGAGTTGCATACCGTCAAATGCGATGCCGGCGAGGGCGTCGTACGCGCGGAGTCGAGCCTCGGCAAGATCAGGGCCGATGCCGGTGACAGAGAGCACCCGTCCGCCGGTGACGTATCCGTCCGCGCTCACAGCAGCGGGAAACAGCACCGAATTGTCGTCATCAAGCGACGGGCCGGCAATGGCGACATCGGTGAAGGTGGTCGAGATGATTCGTGCACCGAGCTCGGGTGATTCCGGATAGCCCGGCGCCGCAGCAACGACAGTGCACGCCGCGCCGTCAACGGTTTGAACCAAGCGATCAGTCGCTTCACCGAATCCGCCGGTTGATGCGATGAGAAGCAGTTGTGCGAGGTCGGTGGCAACGAGAGGCAGTATCGCTTGAGCTTCGGGGTCACCAAACCGGCAGTTGTACTCGATGAGCCGTGGGCCATCATGAGTGAGCATGAGGCCGGCGTAGAGCACGCCGATATATGGACTTCCAGACGCCTCGAGGTGGCGGAGGATCGGGTCGATGAAGGTTGCAAGGAGATCGCTTGGATCGTGAGGGATCGGCGCTGGAGCGTAGGCGCCCATGCCACCGGTGTTCGGTCCGGTATCGCCCTCTCCAATGCGCTTGTGGTCTTGGGCAACGGGGAGCGCAATCGCGGTGCGACCGTCACACAGGGCGAGGAGCGAGCATTCTGGTCCGGTCAGCCGTTCCTCGAGAACAAATGGGCCGAGGCCCCCAACGGTTGAGATGGTCTCAATCGTTGTGTCGTCATCATCGGGAAGATGCACTCCCTTCCCCGCCGCGAGACCATCTTGTTTGACCACGATGGGCCGTCCGAGATGTCGCCACCATGTCAGTGCCTCGTCGATCTGACCGATCTCGAACCGAGCCCAAGTCGGCCCGGGGATACCCAACTGGGATGCGAGGTCACGGCTGAACCCTTTCGATGATTCGAGCCGAGCATTCTCGACTGTCGGGCCGAAACACGGCACGCCAAGCGTGGCGCATCGCTCAGCAATTCCAGCTACGAGGGCCGCTTCTGGTCCCGGGATGATGAGATCCGCGGCGCTCAGTTCGTCATCAGTTGGATTGACAAGAATCTCGGCACCATGCCCGTGACGCCGACAGGCCCAAGCGAGGGCCTGTTCGCGACCACCAGAACCGATGATGATCACTCGCATTAGGCGAGAACCCCCTCAAACGAGAGTTTCGCCTGACCGAGCGTCACGGGGACGGGGTAGCGGCCAGTGAAGCACCCGGTGCAGTAGTCCTCATCGGAGCCAATGGCTCTGGCCATTCCCTCGAGGGACAAGAAGTGGAGGCTGTCGGCACCGATGTGAGCCCTGATCTCCTCGATGGTTGCCCTCGCCGCCATCAAGTCGCCGTCATGGCCCCTGTCGACGCCAAAATGGCAAGCATCGGTGATGGGGGGGCAGGTGATTCGGAGGTGGACCTCGGTGGCGCCAGCCTCGCGTAGCAATCGGACCAACGGGCCGGCGGTGGTACCGCGTACGAGGGAGTCGTCGATCATCACGACACGACGCCCTTCAAGATTCTCGGCAAGGGCATTGAACTTGAGGGCCACTCCGCGCTCGCGAAGTTCTTGAGTGGGTTCGATGAAGGTTCTGCCGATGTACCGGTTCTTGATCAATCCGTCATTGAACGGAATCCCGGTGGCCGCAGAGAATCCGATCGCTGCTGGAATCGACGAGTCAGGGACTGGAACGACGACATCGGCATCGACAGCTGACTCGGCAGCGAGTTCAGCGCCAAGACGTTGCCGGACGCGGTGAACACTCCGGCCGTCCCACTCTGAATCCGGGCGTGAGAAGTAGACGAATTCGAACGTGCATCTCGCCCCGGTTGAGGCTGGCGCCACGGCTTGCACTCGAGTCATGTCATCGCCATGAAGTGAGATCAGTTCACCGGGTGCGACTTCGCTGATCTCACTGCAGCCAAGAGTGGTCAGCGCGCAGGTTTCGCTTGCTACCGCGTGTCCTCCATGGGGGAGGCGCCCCACCGAAAGCGGCCGGAAGCCCCATGGGTCGCGCAGGGCGAGAACACGGTCTGATGCGAGGATCACCATTGAGTAGGCGCCCTTCCATGCCGGCGCAGTTCGTTCGAGTCGTTCCTCCCAGGTCTTGCCACCTGATGCAGCGAGCATTAGAGCCATGACCTCGGTGTCGCTCGTTGCGGTGAGTCCGAAACCGCGGGTGAGAAGTTCGCGTCTGAGGTCAGACGCGTTGGTCAAATTGCCATTGTGCGCAACGGCAAGCGGGCCGTGCATGGTTTCGACGAGGAAGGGCTGGATGTTGCGCTGGGCAGTGGATCCTGTGGTCGAGTACCGCGTATGCCCGATCGAGTGATAGCCGACTAGGGGGGCCAAGATTTCTGGGGTGAAGACGGTTGCTACCAGACCATCGTCTTTGTGAAGGCGGGCTCGTTGACCATCGCTCACTGCCATACCAGCGGCCTCCTGGCCGCGGTGTTGAAGAGCGAACAGTCCGAAGAAGGTCATTTGGGCAACCCCGTCTCCGTGAGGGGTCGAGATGCCGAGCACACCGCACTCGTCGTGTGGACGATCGTCGGCCAGCACGTTGGTTGAGTTCTCGCTCGTCGTGGTCACAGCAGCGCCGCCTCCCGGAGAGATTGGATGAGTCGAGGAGCGACCGGCTGGGCCCCTGGTTGAAATTCCTGACCGGTGAGACGTTCGAGTGAGTCGATGTATCGCGCCGACGTGGCCGCCCACACGTCACCGGCGAGCACGGGGGGAGTCCCAGTGCCGGTGTAGCCGAGGTCGGCATACGCGCGACGCACGAACTCTTTGTCGAGGCTTTCCGGTTCGTCGCCGGCGGCGAGTCGTTCCTCGAGGCCCGCTGCTATCCACCATCTCGATGAGTCTGGTGTGTGCACCTCATCGATCAGCATCAGGTCACCGTCTGGAGTGAGCCCGAACTCGTATTTGGTATCGGCGAGCACGAGCCCGGCGGCGGCTCCAATGGCGGCGCCGCGATTGAACAATTCGAGCGCGATGTCGACCACCCGGGTCCACAGCGCTGGTTCCACCAAGCCGCGTTCGACGACCTCGGCGACGGTGACCGGTTCATCGTGTCCACCAACAGCAGCTTTAGTCGTCGGCGTGACGATCGGGTGGGGAAGAGCGGTGTTCTTCAGGAGCCCCTCTTGGAAGCGATGTCCGTAGAGAGTTCGCTCACCCCTTGAGTACATACCCCAGAGCGAGGTGTCGGTGACACCGGTGATTCGGCCGCGCACAACCACCTCGATGGGGAGCGGTTTGGCGCATCTGGCAATCAGCACATTGGGGTCGGGTAGGTCGATGACGTGGTTCGCCACGATGTCGCTGGTGCGGTTGAACCACCATGCTGAGAGTTCGTTGAGCACCTGACCCTTGAAGGGAACCCCGGCGAGCACGCGATCAAATGCGCTGAGCCGGTCGGTGGTGACGAACAGTCGACGCTCGCCAGTGGCATCGCGGGGGAGTGCCCATGAAACCCTGACTTTGCCCTCTCGCTTGTCACTGAGTGGCAGGTCGATGACGGTGAACGCCTCAGCCACGTGATCGCTCCACCGCGTTCCGGAACAGGTGGAGGCCGAGGTGGGCGTCCGGATCGACGCGGCCGGCCTTCGGGTGCTGACGGGAGACCACGTGGTTCTCGGGGTGCGGCATCAGCCCCAGCACCCGACCGGTTGTGTCGCACACTCCCGCTACACCATCGACTGACCCGTTCGGATTCGTACCGAGATAACGGAGCGCGATGTGGCCGTTTGCCGCGAGCGTCGTTGGGTCGTCATGGACCCACCGTCCCTCTCCGTGAGCAATCGGGCTATGAATCGGCCCGTTGATTCCCTCGGTCCAGATGCAGACCGAGTCAGGCACCACATCGAGTTCCACCCAGTCGCAGACAAATCTGCCTGCCTCATTGTGTGTGAGTGAGCCTGGTAGGAGGCCCGCTCGAGTCAGAACTTGAAACCCGTTGCAGATTCCGAGCAGAAGTCCACCGTTGTCGACGAACGCCCCAAGGTGGTCAGAGAGGGCGGTCTCGAGGTCGAGGGCAAGTAGACGACCTGCTCCGAGGGCGTCACCATGGCTGAACCCTCCAGCTACAACAGCAATTGAGGCCGAGCGAAGTGCCGAGGGATCGTCGGCGAGGTCGGAGATCAGGCGGATGCTGGCATCAGCTCCTGCGCGCTCAAGCGCGTAGGCGGTGTCTGGGTCGCGGTTCGTGCCGGGTCCGGCTATGACGACGGCCTTCGGTGCACTCATACGGACTGAACCCCGCGTCCGGTGTGAGCAGTGACGAGTGCTGCCAACTCGATCTGTGTGCCGCCAGGGAGTTGCATCACGGGTTCGGCTGTAACCCGTCCGAGGACGGTTGACTCGGGGATGAGAGCCCGAACTTGTGCGAGATGTTCCGACGACACCTCTATCAGATGTCGCCCGCAGGACTCTGAGAAGAGCCCAGTGATCGCGTCATCGTGTCCAAGTGCGCTGAGGGAGACGCCAAGTCGGCCAGCGATACACATTTCGGCAAGGGCAACGGCGAGTCCGCCCTCGGCGAGGTCGTGGCACGCTTGGACCAAGCCGGCTCGAATGCAGGCATGGAGCGCCCGGTAACGCGCCGGAGCGTTCGCGTCCGGAGCAGGCACTGAGCCATGGGCATCTGATGGCTGACCGAGTACCTCATCGAGGTGGCTCCCCCCGAAATGGATCCCGGTCGTACCAGTCAGGACGATCAGGTTGTCGGGTGCTTGAAGGGTGGGTGTCGGTCGGTGTGTGAGATCGGGGACGTGGGCAACAGCGGTGATCACGAGTGTTGGTGGCACGGCATGGCGGTGACCATCGGGCCCCGTGTACTCGTTGTTCAGCGAATCCTTGCCCGAAACGAAGGGTGCTGAGAACGAGCGCGCAGCTTGGGTGCACCCATCGACAGCGGCGACGAGGTCGCCAAGGGTCGCGAGTCGACGAGGATCGCCAAAGGAGAAATTGTCGAGGAGTGCAATCCGATCAGGATCCGCTCCAACAGCGACAACATTTCGAATTGCCTCATCGACAACAGACCATCCCATCCGTTCGGGATCTGCGAGGCCGTGAAGTGGGTTAACCCCGATTCCGATGGCAATCCCTGTGGAGTCGGCAGGGGCGGCTAGAAGTGCTGCATCTGCGGGTGCGTCTCGTTCGATGCCGATGATCGGCCGTCCGAGGGTTGCTCCACCAATTTCATGGTCATATCGACGCAAGATCGGCTCGCGACTGTTCAGGTTCGGATGTGCAAGGAGGGCGAGCAGCGCAACCGAGGGGTCGACCCCTGCTCGCTCAGTGTCGACGCGATTCGGATTGGGCACGGTGGCCATGAGATGGCGTCTTGGACGGCCATCGTGGAGGAATCGGGTGCTGATGTCGACAACCGGCGTGCCGCCGTGGCGGACGATGAGCCTGCCGTCGCCCGTGAAGTGGCCGATGTCGGTCATCTCAACGCCGTGCCTGCGGCAGCGCTGCTCGAGTTCGGTCATCGATTCGGCAGGGACAGCAACCACCATGCGCTCTTGCGCCTCTGACAGCCAGATCTCCCAGGCCTCGAGCCCTGCATATTTCAGGGGGACCCGGTCGAGCTCAACATCGGCTCCCACGTCCTCGGCCATCTCACCAACAGCTGAGGAGAGGCCGCCAGCGCCACAGTCGGTAATCGCCGAATAGAGGTGTTCCGCACCGATGAGCGCATCGATCAGCAACTTCTCGGTGATCGGGTTGCCGATCTGCACGCTCGCACCGGCAACCGATCCTGTGGTGGCATCCATCGTGAGCGATGAGAACGTTGCTCCTCTGATGCCGTCGCGTCCCGTGCGCCCGCCGAGGAGTACTGTCCGGTCACCGGGATGTGGGCCTCGCTGTTGCTGCCAGTTGCGGGACGTGCCGATGCAGCCTGCAAAGACGAGGGGATTAGTTGTGTAGGCAGGATGCCGGACGACTGCTCCCGCCACCGTGGGAAGCCCGATCTTGTTGCCGTAGTCGGCGACCCCGTCGATAACCCCGTCGGCGATTCTGCTCGGGTGTAGCGCGCCGTCGGGAACCTGGTCGAGGGGCAGGTCGTCTGGACCAAAGCAGAGGATGTCGGTGATGGCGGTCGGCCGATGTGCCATACCGAGGACATCGCGGATGACGCCGCCCACCCCGGTGTTGGCGCCACCGAAGGGCTCGATGGCCGAGGGGTGATTGTGGGTTTCGGCCTTTAACGCAATGGTGATGCCCTGATCGAATTCGACTACACCGGCATTGCCGTCAAAGGCCGATCTGACAAATGGGGCAGCGATGTCCTCGGTGCATCGTCGGAGAGTGTCAAGGAGTGGTTCGCGGTGATCGACGACGAGACCATTGCCATCGAGCAGGTCGATGGTCGCTCTGAAGGTCTTATGAGCGCAGTGTTCACTCCATGTCTGAGCGAGTGTCTCAAGCTCGACATCGGTGGGTTCGCGGCCGAGTTCAGCGAAGTGCGCTGCGATGACCTGCAACTCTTCGACGTCGAGGGCAAGACCGCGTTCGCGTGAAAGTGCCTCGAGTTCATCGGCATCGAGGTTGGTGATATCGATCGTGGTTGCAGGCGAAACGGGCAGGGTCTCGATCTCGAGTGATGGCTGTGCTGTCCCGTAGCTCCATGTCTCGACGACGGGGTTGCTCAACAGGCGATGGATCAGCGTTGCGACAACATCGGGGCCGGTATCGGCTGGGAATTCGTAGCGACGTCCTGAAGCTGCAGCGGAAACGGGAATGTCGAGGACAGCTGACAGGTGAAGTAGCGCGGCCGCCGCTGCGTCCGTTACTCCCGGAAGAGCGCAAACCTCGACGGCAGTTCCCTCAGGAATGGCCCAAGAGGATGTCTGTGTCCTGCTGTCGACGAGGGCATTGGCGAGAATCTCGAGATGTTCATTGGTGAGATCGCCACGGAGGTGAAGCACATCGGCGACCGCTAGCCCGACGGGACAGATGAGTCCGAGGTGTCCAGCGGTTCGGTGAATCGCTTCAGCACGCGGATCTGGAGAGGTCGATCGGATAGTCAGCCGATAATCCTGCACCACCGTTGGAGATTAGGTGCCAGTGCGGTCGGAATGGGGCGGTTGAACATTTAGTTCACGGCTGCTGACAGGATGAGGTGATGGTCGACTGGCTGGTGATCGGGGGAGGTGTTGCCGGTTCGGTTGTGGCTTCGCGTCTCGGGAGCCACGGAGCAACCGTCACAGTGGTCGATGCCGGCCCCGACACCCCGACAGGTGATGACCTGTTCGATGCGCTCGAGGTTCCATCTCGTGTGACGTCGGTGCCCCGGGTTCATCGAGTTGCTGGAGGACCTGTTGTGCCGTACACGGCGGGAATTGGCCTCGGCGGTGGGTCGGCGATCAACGGATCGATCGTGTCAACTGCTGGCCCGTTCGCTCACGACCACCGGCTACCAATGGAGCACGTCGGTGGTGTTAATCGCTCCACCCGCAGTGGAGGCCGAGTTAACACTTGGCAGGCCTACGAACC
Organism: Ilumatobacteraceae bacterium; assembly: GCA_040263235.1. Classification (GTDB taxonomy): domain Bacteria; phylum Actinomycetota; class Acidimicrobiia; order Acidimicrobiales; family Ilumatobacteraceae; genus Casp-actino5. The sequence goes on along the minus strand of JBDQKN010000002.1, from coordinate 4,032 downwards.
GTTGGCTGCGGCGACTGCGGTGACGACTGTGCTGTCGACGTATGTGGAGCACCTGTTGATGGAGAACGGGCGGTGTGTCGGGCTACGAACTCAGTCTGGCGACGAGCTGACGGCTGCCAACACGGTCGTCTGCGCTGGGGCGCTTGCCACCGCGCCACTCCTGTTGCGATCGGGCCTTGCTATCGAGGGACTGGGCAATGGCATCCAGGACCATCCTGCAGTGGCGCTAGTACATGAACGCACCAAACGGTTTGGCTCCGATGGTCCATCGGTTGCTGCACTCGAGCGTCGCGGCCCCTTGCAGGTGATGCATCTTCGTCGTCTTGGGACCGCCGATGATGGCCGTGCCGCCACGGTGGTGATGTTGATGCGCCCCCTCTCACGCGGGCGGATGTGGATTGACGAGTCGGGGGATCCGGTCATCTCGTTTGATATCGGCTCAGACCCAGCCGATGTCGCGGTGCTTGAAGCGGGGGTACGTGAGGTGATGAGTCACGACCTGCGCGGTGCTGACAGTGCGGTGTCTGGTGCGGGCGACTTGTCGGCGTGGCTTCGAGATCAGCTGGCGACGACCGTTCCAGTTGTCACGCATGCGGCGTCGGGATGCGCAATGGGTGCGGTTGTTGACCGGTTCGGCAGACCCCGTGGCATCGACGGCCTGTATGTGGTCGATGCGTCTGTGTTTCCGGCCGTGCCGGCTGTCAATCCGATGCTTCCAACGGTGCAGTTGGCTGAGACGGTGGTGGATCGTTGGATCGCTGCCGGGCTCGCCTGACCGATACTCGTACTGCCAACACCCACCCGACGATGGCAGCGATCGAGAAGATGAACCACTGCATCGCATACGAGAGGTGGTTCCCCTCGCTGAGGTCCGGTCTGATCACCGGTTGAGGGTTGCCTGGCGCCTCAGCCGGGGTTGACGCACTGAGGTCGATGTAGACGGGAAGGAGCCGTCCGGGCATCTGCTCCGCAAGTCGGGGCAAGTCGAGGCGCTGCACCTCCAGAAGTATCCCGTCGGTTCTATCGCGGGCGCCGAGTGCTGTGCGCACCTGGCTCGGATGGACAATTCCCGTCACCGTTACCTCAAGGGCGGGCAGTGGGGGATCGTCCACGCCGAGTGGAACGAACCCGCGGTTCACGAGCACGGTGCGTCCGTCTCCGAGGTCGAGAGGCACGACAATGTTGTCGCCAGCTCGACCGTTCTGGGAACGGTTCACCACACGAACAGCGGCCGTTGGCAGGTACGTGCCCGTCACGGTCGCCGACCGCCACTCAATCTCGTCAACACCAACGGGATCCTCGATGGTGGCGTTCGTCGACAGGATCGCGTCAAGTGGCACTGCATCAGCGACAAGGCGGGCGATGACCGTGTCGTTGAATTGGCGCCGTTCATCGAGACGCCGCAATTGCCAGAACCCGAGATTGACCATGGCGACCACACCGACAATCACCAGCAGGTGGAACGCAATCCAACGGGGTCGCGTCAACATGGTCAACGTCGAACGGTCCATCGGTGTCGACGGTATCGGTGCATCAGGCAAGCGACTCATCAACATGGGAGGATGAAGGCCATGTCCGCTAGTGAACTGCCCGACTTCACGATCCCGCACGCCGAGAAGATCGAGTGGATGATTGAGACCAACGGGTGGGCGTTAGAGGCTTCTCCGCCGGTTCCCGATTCGGCTGCGCCGGTTCCGGCACACGCGTACACGATCGGACTTCCTGCACATATCGACTTCCCGGAGATCATCATCTTTGGATTGACCCCGGTGGCGGCCAATGGGTTGTTGTCGATGGTGATCGGTGCGCTTGTTGGAGGGACTGAACTTCCGCTCGATGCCGAGTTGCTGGGGGTGCTCGACAACGGCCTTCGATGTCGGCTGGCAATGGTCCCAGCCGAACAGCGCGATCACTGGTGTCCAACGGCGGTGGCCTGGTACCGAGGGTCCAGCTTCGGCTTGGTGCAGTTGATCTATCCCGACCGGGCCGGTGTGTTGCCCTACGAACCGGGGTTCGACCATCGGCTTCGTTACGCACAGCCCGTCATTGGCCAGTTGTGACCGGTTCAGATGCACTCCCGATCCTCATTTTCGATGGCGACTGTGGATTCTGCACCCGATGTGCGGTGTTGGCCCGTCGATGGTTGAAGATCGAACGCGTTGAGCCTTGGCAGCGCCTTGACCTCGCTCCACTCGGCCTCGATCAACGGCGCTGCGAAGCGGCCCTCCAGTGGGTGGGTACCGATGGTTTGGTGGCCGAGGCTGATCGGGCAGTTGTGGCTGCGTTGCGCTACCGCGGCGGGTTGTGGAAGGTGCCCGCCACAATGCTTTCAGCGCCTGGAATTCGGGTGATTTCCGCCGCCTCGTATCGGTGGGTGGCGAGGCACCGACATTCACTCCCAGGCGGTGACGCGGCGTGCCGGATTGACCCCGACGACATCAATCAGACGTGATGAGTGGTGCCTTGTCGCGATACTCCTGCCACTCCCACTCGGATCCGTAGGCATCGAGAAGGTCGAGGAAGGGTTCAGATGGGAGGGCCTCGGGGCCAACAACTCCGGGCCGGAACCACGTCTTTGACCCGATCAACTCGATGGCAACTGCTGGCATCACGGCGGTTTGCCAGACGACGGCCTGATGGCGGTATTCGTTCATCGACCAGTCATTGTCGACGAGGTGGTAGACGTAGACCTCTCGTTGCTCGCCATCGGTCCCGAGCCCTTTGACCCAGGTTCCAGCGCAGGTGCGACCTTTCATGCAGTCGCCGAGTTCTGCCGGATCGGGAAGTGCCGCAGCGACCACATCGCGTGGTGAGACCCGCACGCCGCGGACCTCCACCGGTTCGGTCGAGACCAACTCGAGTTTGTCGAGGGTTTTCAACACTTGGATGAACTCCCGTCCGAGGCCGTATTTGAACGTCACCCGTTGTACATCGATCCACCGTGGGATGAGGATGACCTCCTCGTGTTCGACGTTGACGCACTCAATCGCTCCGATTCCTTCGGGGAAGGTGAAGAGTTCGGGCTCTGAGAATGGGCGGGTGGTGAACCAGCCCCGATCGCGTTCATAGATCACCGGCGGATTCAAGCACTCCTCGATGGTCGTCCAGATGGAAAACGTGGGAGCGAAGTCGTAACCATCAACGACGAGGTCTGCGCCATCGCGCACCCCGATCTCGTCGATTCGGGAGAAGAGATGGTCTGCCGCGTAGCGGGCTGCTACATCGGAGAAGCCGGGCTCCACACCCATGCCGACAAGAGCCATCAGGCCTCGGTTTTTCCAAACCGGCGACTGGGCGAACTGGGCATCACCAAGCCGACGCCCTGTCTTTGTGTACGGGTGGGTTGGGTGTGGCTCGGAGAGATGCATCGCCATGTCGACGTAATGGCAACCTGCGGCGAATGCCCCTTGGAAGATCGGTGGGTTGAATCGTGGGTCACAGGCGTTGAGTACGACGTCAGCCCGAGAAGCCCGGGCGAGCGCAGCGACAGCGGTCTCGTCGCTTGCATCGACGGTTGCTGATTCAAGGCGTTCGCCCGATGGGTCAGGGAGCGCGCCGGTGTCGATCGCTTCGGACACCGCCCGCTCGGCACGTTCGGGATCAATGTCGGCGATGGTGATGTGCTCGTAGGCCTCTCGGCGCGAGGCAATGGAGATGAACGCCGATCCGACCCCACCGGCTCCGACTACGAGGACTCTCATGTGCCCACGGTACCGGTGCCACATGCTGGCGGGACTGGTATCGTCGTGGAAGCATCTCGAGCGGTCGTCGGCGGTTCGCCTCCTCGACCCGGCAACCTGGGAACGTCCCCAAGGTGCCTGCACACCAGTGCGATGCGGTCGGAGTTCCGGCAAACCGGCGCCCGATCCGCTCTGATGCATTGTTGACAGTTGTGCGCGGAAAGGAGGAGAGGTGAGCGACCCATTGCCGGTATCCGGTGGCTGGCAGCCCGGTGACGACGCTGGCCGTCGAAAGTTCTTCACCTTCGCTGACGGTCGGCCATTCGCACTCGACTCTGGTGACGTCTTGAGT
>JBDQKN010000001.1:0-54205 GCA_040263235.1 Ilumatobacteraceae bacterium | reverse complement strand
TCACCAGACCGTGGAAGCCCTGCGGAAGGTCGTTCGAGGGGGTGTTGTTCTTCGTCGGCAGGCTGCCCATTCGCCGAAGGATACTGTCGAGGCCTCCGCTCAACCGGTGAGCGAGTTGATCACCGAAAGAGCGCAACGTCTGCCTGAGAAGAGGGCTCCCTGTATCGACCCAGTGTCGCGATGATCTCCGCAGACGAAGAGGTGATCGGCAATCTGCACGCGGCGGCGAGGAGCGAACGGCGGGGACTGATCTGGCTGGCCATGAGCGATTCGATCCGTACGCAAGTGACGCCACGAATCGACCTGATCCCCCCACCACTCCCTGGCTTGAGCTAACGCCCGGGCTTCAAGGTCATTCCCAATGTCGCCTGGGGTTGCGAGTCCGATGAGATGCCTACCAGGAGGCGCATAGGTTGGAGCCACCTCGCTGACGACAGCAGCGTTCAACACCGGTCCGGTCGAATCTCCAGCCAGAATGATTCGTCGACCAGTTACCGGGGGAGCGGGGATGTCAAACCAGAGGCACCCAACGGGACGGGATCCCGGTTGGGGAAGATCAAGGAGAGCAGAAGCGGTTGGCCCTTCGGTGGCGACGACGATCCGGTGAGCATCAATCAGACCGTTCTCCGTCCGGACCTGGTTTCCACGGATTTCGAGCACCCGCTCATTCAGCCTGATGGAATTATCTGGCAGCGTGCGCGAGATGGCTGCTGGGATTTCACCCATGCCGCGAGCCGGGAGTCCGACGGATCCCTCGAGCAACATTCTCATGATGACGTCGAACATGCGGACACTCGTCGACAGGGCAGGGTCGAGTTGAACACCGCCGACGAACGGCGCAAGAAACGAACGAATGAATTTGGGCGAGAATCCCATGATTGGCAGAGATTCTGAAGTCCTGACATCACTTCCACGTAGGAGGACATTCGGTGGAGTGGCGGACAGTCTTCGTCGCAGGGTCCAGAGGCGCAGAAGGTCACCCGGATTCGCGATGCCTCCAGGAAGGGCGCTTCGAATCGTGGCCGGAAGGCTCCGAGGTGCCCTGAACGGATCGGCGACCACATCTGTTCTGCTACCGCGGAGAACGGTTGCGCCCGGTTCGAACACCCCGAGTTCGAGTTCGGCGAGATCAACGCGTCGCCCCAACTCCGGATATGCAGTGAGGAGTACTTGGAAGCCTCGGTCGAGGAGGAATCCATCGACCTGATCGGTGCGAACTCGACCCCCAACCTCGTCGGAGGCTTCAACGACAAGGGTGTCAATCTGTGCAGCGGTCAACTCGGCTGCACATGCGAGGCCTGCGAGGCCAGCCCCGATGATGACGACGGGCCGACTCGCTGAAGCCATCACCGGGTTGAGCCAGAGGCGAGCACGCCGCTCAATGCAGCTGCTAGGTCGGGATGGTTAAACGAGAACCCATTGCCCTGCAACGCCGTTGGATGTACCCGTTGGCCGGTGAGCAGCAGTGCCTCGGCCAGTTCGGATCCGAGAAGAATTTTTGGACCGAAGCCAGGGACGGGGAACAGTGCAGGTCGGCGAACAGCGCGGGCGAGGGTGGTGGTGAACTCGGAATTGGTTACCGGCGTAGGGGCGGTGAGGTTGACCGGGCCGACGAGATCACTCGTGAGGAGATGGATGATGGCGGCCACTTCATCGTCAATCGAAATCCAACTCTGCCATTGGTTCCCAGACCCCATTCGCCCACCGAGACCCAGTTTGAAGAGCGGGAGCAACTTCTTCAAGGCCCCGCCTTTGGGGCTCAACACGATGCCGGTGCGAAGGTGAGCTACTGAGACTCCCGCCTCTTCGGCCGGTGCAGTCGCATGTTCCCACTCACGACAGACCTCGGCGAGGAACCCGTCGCCAGTTGCCGAGGCTTCGTCAAGCACCTCGTCGCCTCGTGCGCCGTAGAAGCCGATTGCTGAACCGCTGAGCAGCCGTGACGGCCCCCCATCGGCTCGAACCTCGGCAAGGCGAGTTGACAGCAATTCAGTGGTGAACGTGCGACTCTCAAGGACGATGCGCTTGTAACTGGTGGTCCAGCGACGATCTCCGATCCCGGCGCCCGAGAGATTGACGACAGCATCGATGCCAATCAATTGCTTGGCATCAAGTTGCCCAGCGCTCGGATCCCACGAAATTTCTGAATCGATGGCTGCCCGGCGCACGATCGGAACGACTTCGTCGCCTCGACTCTTCAGCGTCTCGCAGAGACGACGTCCAATGAGCCCGGTTGAACCAGAGATTGCGATACGCATTGGGCAAACCTACGGCGTGTTTGTTCCGATCAGCCGACTCTGCTCTGAATCAGGAATTGAGCAAATCCGCAAGCGTCGCCCTGTCGAGGGCGCCTCTGATCGTGGTCACATCTCCTCCAACCGAGATGAGCACCGCTGCAGGCTGGTAAGGGATTTCGAATCGGGAGTAGACCTCTCCGGAGGTGTCATCAATCTGCGGGAACGTCAGTCCACCATCGTCAATGAAATCCTGATAGATCGCGGAGTCGCCAGACCAGCCAACTCCAACCACGACTGTCCCGGGCGGGGCACTCAACCATGCCTCCTCGACCGAGGGGGCTTCTCGCATACAGGTCGTTCAATATGGAGCCCAGAACCACAGCAGCACCTGCTTGCCAGCGAACTCCTCCATATCAATCTGGCCGCCGCCGATGAGGGGCGCCGTCCAACGAAGGGCTTGGGGGCTGTCAGGTGCAGTCGCTTGTGCTACCGACGGAGCGGGAACGGCCGAGGAGTCCGTCAGATCCAATGAGGCGGGCTCTGATGTTGTTGGGATTGTCTCGACCGATGTGCTGATCTCGTCAGGCAAGTCGGTACCGCAGGCGGTCAGCACTACTGAAAGCGCAAATATCTGGCCGACGGCGTTCCGAAGCACATGACGAACCGTAGTGGGCAACGTGGTGGCTCGCTCGGTCGTGGTGCCTAACCTGTCGGCCGGTGAAGACGAGAACGCTACTCCTTTTGTCGCTGGCGTGTGCTCTCGCGATCGCTGGGGCCGGGATCGGGCTTCTCTGGCAGGTGCGCGGTGATCAAGAGGTCTCTCCGGTTGCTGCGATAGGCGATGCTGTCGTGGTAGGGGATCTCTCGGTGACGGTGCTCACGGCGCTTCGTGGCGCCGGGGAAATCCGAGTTGGGCTCGAATTAGGGGGAGTGGACGATGCCCTTGCCACCGATGGGATGACGCTGCTTGCAGCTGGTGAGGCTCAGCCTGTCCTCGACGGTGACTGCGATCCAGTCACCGTTTCGGGTCGTCGTTGTGAGGTGGTGTTCGCCGACCTCGGTGCAGATTCTCACGTCCTTGCGGTGAAGAGAGGCGAACAAGTGAGGCGCTGGGTATTGCCAGTCGACTGATGGCCGCTACCGTGTGCCCCGATGTCTGACACCTTTGACCTGGTCGTCATCGGCGGTGGTCCCGGCGGCTACTCCGCCGCCCTGTATGCCGCAGCCGCCGGGCTCTCTGTGGCGCTCGTTGAGAAAGACCGCCTCGGTGGAACCTGTCTCAATAGGGGTTGCATCCCTGCCAAGGCGTTCCTTGAGACTGCAGCGGTTCATCGTCACGTGAGCCACGCAGCCGAGTTCGGAATTCAGACCTCTGACCCAACCGTCGACTTTGGTGTGACACAGAGCCGTAAACAACGAATTGTCGATGGACTCGTCGCCGGCATCGCCGGCATGTGCAAGGCACGCAAGGTCACAGTTCTCAACGGGTCGGGATCGTTGCGGCCCGGACGCCGTGTTCACGTTGACCATGCAGACGGGACCTCCACCGATATCGAAGGACGCTTCGTGTTGTTGGCCGCCGGATCGGTGCCTCGGACGATTCCGGGGTTTGATCGAGGTGGCCCGGTCATGACGAGCGACGAGGTGCTTGAACTCGAGCACATTCCCGAGCGCATCGCTGTGATCGGCGGCGGCGCGATCGGTTGCGAATTTGCGTCGACCTTCGCTGATCTCGGGGCGTCTGTCACTTTGCTTGAGGGCCTACCGAAGATCCTGCCCGGACTAGATGCTGACGTTGCGAACGTCGTGGTGAAGAGCTTCAAGCGCAAGGGCATTGACATCCGCACCGGTGTTCGAGTTGCTGGCCATACCCCGGACGGTTCAACGACGACCGTGCACCTCGAGGGCAGCGACGACGTGACGGTGGACGCGGTGGTGGTGTCGGTCGGCCGTCGCCCATTTGCCGATGAACTGGGGCTTGAAGCCACCTTGGTGTCAGTAGACGACCGAGGTTTCGTCGAGGTAGACGAATACTGCCGCACAGGAGACGACGGTGTTTACGCCATCGGCGACCTGATCAATACCCCTCAGTTGGCCCACGTGGCCTACGCCGAGGCTGTCATGGTCATCAAGCACCTTCTCGGCGAGTCGCCCATACCGGTCGACTATGGCCGAGTCCCGTGGGCTATCTATTGCCACCCTGAGGTCGCCTGGGCTGGCCCCGGCGAGGAGCAGGCCAAAGCCGACGGCCTAGACGTCGTAGTTGGCAAGCACCCCTTCAAGTACAACAGCCGGGCGCAGATTCTTGGTGAGACCGAGGGAATGGTGAAGGTGATTGCGCTGCGCTCGCCCGATGGTCGCGCCGGACAGGTCATTGGTGTGCACATGGTTGGGCCGTGGGTGACGGAACAGCTCTCAGGGGGATACCTGGCGGTGAACTGGGAAGCAACGGTCGACGAGATCGCTGAATTCATCCAACCGCACCCCAGTCTTAGTGAACTCTTTGGAGAGACGATGCTCTCCCTGACCGGCCGTTCGTTCAACGGCTGAACCCACGACGGAGGAACAATGGCAGATGTGACGCTTCCCCAACTCGGCGAGACCGTTACCGAGGGCACGATCACTCAATGGTTCAAGAACGTGGGCGACACGGTTGCTGCGGACGAGCCGCTCTTCGAGGTGTCGACCGACAAGGTTGACACCGAGGTTCCGAGTCCAATCGCCGGTGTGGTGACAGAGATTCGGGTTCCTGAGGGTGACACCATCGATGTTGGAACGGTAGTGGCGGTAGTTGGTGAGGCATCGGATGCCACCGCTGCTCCGGCTCCTGCTCCGGCTCCTGCTCCTGCTCCGGCTCCTGCTCCGGCTCCGGCTCCTCCGCCCGTGACTGCTGCTGGCGGCGTTACTCCTGTAACCAATGATGGGCGTTTGCTGTCGCCGGTTGTACGCCGACTTGTCAACGAACACGGTCTCGATCCGTCTGCCATCCGCGCTACGGGTGCTGGCGGTCGTATCACCCGAGAGGATGTTCTCGATCACATCGATGGCCGCTCGGTTGCTGCAGCGCCCACTCCTGTCTCTGCTCCTGCTCCTGCGCCGGCTCCTGCGCCGGCTCCTGCTCCTGCTCCGGCTTCTGCGCCTGCGCCAGCGCCAGCGCCTGTTCCAACAGGCGAGCGTGAGACTGTCGTTGCGCTCTCGAAGATTCGCAAGGTGACCGGCTCTCACATGATTGCGAGCAAGGCGACGTCACCTCATGCCTTCAGCGTGGTTGAGATCGACTTTGCGAACGTGGATGTTGCTCGGTCGGTGGTGAAGGCGGAATTCCGAAGTCAAGAGGGGTTCTCCCTGACATATCTGCCCTTCGTCGCCCGGGCCATCGTTGATGCGTTGGGAGAGTTCCCTCACATGAACGCCAGCGTGGTCGGCGATGATTTAGTGATTCACGGTTATGTCGACCTCGGTATCGCGGTGGACCTCGACCACGACGGGCTACTCGCACCGGTTATCCGAAGCGCCGAAACAAAGCGACTTCGAGCGATAGCCCACGAGATCCGAGACTTGGCCGATCGTGCACGGGCCAGACGACTCGCTCCCGACGAGATCCAAGGTGGAACCTTCACCATCTCGAATAACGGCTCGGCCGGGTCTGTTCTCACCATGCCGATCATCAACCAACCTCAGGTTGCGATCATCTCGACCGACGCCGTGGTTCGACGACCGGTGGTGGCGCGGATGGCTGATGGGACTGAGGCGATCGTGGTACACCCAGTGGGCAATCTGGCTATGAGCTGGGATCACCGGGCTTTTGACGGAGCGTATGCAGCAGGCTTCTTGGTACGTGTCAAGGAGATTCTCGAACACCGTGACTGGTCAGGAGAGCTCTGAGCCAGTGAGCGTCGAGACCCCATTGAGGGTCCGATGGCTGGGTCGCGTGCCGTATATCGAGGCGTTGGCGCTTCAGCGTGGCATCCATCGTCATGGCCGAGGGAACCACCTTCTGCTCCTTGAGCACGATCATGTGTTCACCTATGGCCGTCATGCAGATCTCGCCACAAATCTGCGGTGCGATCCTTCCGAGGTCGACGCCACACTGATTGAGGTAGATCGCGGAGGGGACATCACCTACCACGGCCCCGGACAGCTGGTGGGCTATCCAATCCTGAGCCTTCCAAACGGCAAAGCATCGATCGAGCATGTTCGAGCAGTTGAGCAGGTGCTTATCGAGGTTCTAGGCCGACTCGGGGCGCATGGTCCAGGCCGCCTTGACGGGTACCCAGGAGTGTGGCTTGGGGTCGACACTGAAAATCCCCGAAAGATCGCCGCAATTGGGGTGCGGCTAGCGCAGGGGAGAAGCCTTCATGGCTTCTCCCTCAATATTTCTCCCGATATGGCCTACATGCGTAGACACATCGTTGCCTGCGGAATCTCGGACCGCCCAGTGACCTCACTCGCCGAGGAAGGAATTGACGTATCGCTCCACGAGGTGGTCGATGTGGTTGCTGAGGTTGCTGGAATTCAATGGGGATCACAGATGGAGCGACAAGATGTCCACTGGCGTGTTACGCCAGAGGACCTCAGTCCGTTTTCGCGTGGTGATGGCCCCGGCGAGCCAGTCCGATTGTCGATGCGAGCGCAGGCTGCAGGTATTGGCTCGGCGGTAGCTCTCGAGGACCGCAAGCCAGAGTGGTTGCGATCCGTCGTCCGACACAGCGCTGAGGTACTCGAAGTTCGACGCACCGTCCGTGAACTCGATCTCGTGACCGTGTGCGAGGACGCTGGTTGTCCGAACCTCAGCGAGTGTTGGTCTGAGGGGACGGCGACACTCATGGTTCTTGGCGATCGCTGCACCCGGGCCTGCGGATTCTGCTTGGTCGACACGAGTCGGCCACTTCCACCGAACCCCGACGAACCACAGCGCGTGGCCGAGGCCGTAAGGAGGATGAACCTCAATCACGCCGTGTTGACCATGGTTGCTCGCGACGATCTCCCCGACGGAGGTATGTCGCATATGGCCGACTGTGTCTCCGAGATTCGATCGCTCACACCCTCGGTCACCATCGAGACGCTCATCTCAGACGTTCGTGGTGACGAAACATCACTCAATGTCCTTCTCGATGCACGACCCGATGTCCTCAACCACAATCTTGAGACAGTCGCGCGGCTCCAACGAGCCGCTCGGCCATCTGCCGGCTACGCACGAAGCCTTGCATTGCTTGCCCGTTCTGCCGCTAGGGCAGTGGTGACAAAATCAGGAATCATCGTGGGAATGGGTGAGACAGATGCCGAAGTGGAGGGGGCCTTGGCCGATCTCGCCTCGGTGGGGTGCAACATCGTCACGATTGGCCAGTATCTGAGGCCGACGAGCCACCACTTGCCTGTTGCTCGCTGGGTTGAGCCTGAGCACTTTGAGCGCTGGGCGGAGATTGGTACTCAACTTGGCATCGCGCATGTGGAGGCCTCCCCGTTGACTCGCTCAAGCCATCACGCGTCGTCTGCTTTCGAGTCGGTGGCGGTTCACCTCAGCAGGCGGCAGCAGAAGCACGTGCCGACTGCTTGACTATGTCCATGGCCCTCGAAGCGGAGTACCAACGGCGTATCAACGCAGTGCGTGAGTGCATGGCGAGCAACTCAATCGATCTTCTCCTCGTATCAGTGGGCCGTGACCTTCCGTACCTGGTGGGCTACGAAGCGATGCCGCTTGAACGACTCACCATGCTGGTCGTTCCGATGTCGGGACCACTTCGGCTGTTCGTGCCTGAGTTGGAAGCACCGCGTGTAACGCCCCACGCTGAGATATTTGAGATCGTGCCCTGGGGCGAAACCGTCGAGCCGCTTGATCTAGTTGCAGATGAATGTGTTGGGGCAGGGCGGATCGCGGTCGGAGATCAGATGTGGTCTCGATTCCTCGTCGGCCTTGTCCAGCGACTCCCGGGCGTGGAATGGCGCCGATCGACTGAAGTGGTTGGGCCTGCACGGATGGTGAAAGGACCGGCGGAGATCGATGCCCTTCGGGCGGCCGCCCAGGCAGTCGACCGCATCGCCTACCGCCTGCAGTCGGGGGCGATCCCGCTCATCGGGCGCACCGAGGCCGAGGTCTCTGCCGAACTGTCCTCCTTGATCGTGGCTGAAGGACATTCACGGGTGAATTTCGCGATTGTGGCTGCGGGTCCAAATGCTGCAAGTCCTCACCATCATCCGGGGAGTCGGGTAATCGAGCCGAATGAGATCGTGTTATGCGATTTCGGGGGCACGATGGACGGCTACTGCTCGGACATCACCCGGTGTGTAGTGACCGGAACGGTGGATTCCGATCTCGCCGCCGCCTGGGAATCGCTTCAACGGGCGCAGGAGGCCGGCGTGAGAGCTGGTGTTGTGGGCGCCCTGTGTTCTGAGGTTGATCGGGCAGCGAGGTCGGTGCTTGTCAATGATGGATTCGGCGACTATTTCGTCCATCGCACCGGCCATGGCATTGGTATGGAGGAGCACGAGGACCCGTACATGGTCGAGGGCTCAACGGTGCCTCTTGTGGCTGGACACGCGTACAGCGTCGAACCAGGCATCTACATCCCGGGTCGATGGGGGATGCGTCTCGAAGACATTGTTGTGGCCACGCCTGACGGGCCGGTCCGCCTGAACGAGGCCTCCCGGGAACTGGTCAGCGTTAGCGCCTAATCAGGCGCCTACAGCCCCGAATAGTGCGGGGTCAGATGTCGGTCGCCAGTTGATGAGTTCCACCAGAACATCAGGTCCGGCGTAGAGACTCAATGGGCCCGCTGTCAGCGCGCAGTAACTCTTCTCGCCTCCAGCCACTGGCACTACTGCGCAGACTGCTGGTTCGCCGGCCTGTGTTGCCTGGCTAGCACGAGCCGGTGCGATGTTGCGGTCGGCATCGGTACGAAGTCGATTGACCATGGCGCGTGACCAGAACTGATGCGTGATCTGAATGTCGCTGATCCGGGTGTCGTCGAGTCCAGACTGACAGGCTCCCGTGGCGATGTCACAGGTCCGTTGACCGAACTCATCTGAGATGAATCTGATCTCGCCAATGGTGACCGAACGGCGCCCATCCTCCTGGCTGACTGAGGCCTCGGTGACCAGCCCGCCGTAGTTGACGGTGATTCGGTACTCCGCCGTGAATTCAGCAGATTCCGCGGCCTCGAGCGACTCGATGACGGTCGAGATTGCAGGATCCTCGACGACGGGAGTATCCACGAGTGTTGGTCGCGGTCCGGTGGCACAAGCCACGCTGATCAACGATCCGAGGAGCATGGCTGCAATGGCCCTCGGCGCTCGGAGTCTCTTGTGGTTCATGCGTCACTCAGGCTACGCCGGTACCCTCCCGTGCGTGATTGCTGCTGTCATCGACCTTGACGCAGCGACCGTTCTTCTCCAGTGGGCGGTCGGCGGCCTTTTCATTGGGTGGGTGACGACCCGTCGTCGTGAGGTCGGACTCGGCTACGGCTGGATGCTTCGAATCACCTACGGGCTGATGGCAGTCGGAGCACTCATCGTAGGGCTCCGGTATGGCTCGGTGCCGGTGAGAGAGGTTGCCTGCGCAGCGGTAATTTGCGCTACTGCGGTAGCCCTCGGCTCCTCAATCCATAGGCGGCGCGTCGGTGTGCGCGGTTCCTCCACAGAGCACGACCGGCGTAGCGCTCGGGTTCGAGAGATGACGGGAATCGATCGTCGAGTTGACCTTGTTGAGATCGAACCCGATCAGGACGGCATGAGCGAATTTGATCCTCGACTTGATCTCATCCCGGTGATTGTCGGTTCGTTCGGGTTGGTTGCAGCGGGTATGGCTGCCGCCGAGGGTGGTTTGGACACCATGCTCTCGGTTGCTCGAGTCCTCGTTGGAGCAGTGTTCCTGGGGGCGATCACCGATGCCATGCTCCTCGGTCATTGGTATCTGGTCCAACCGGGACTTCCACGACGGCATCTCAACGAATTGGTTCGAATTGTGGGTGTGACCTGGCCGCTCGAGGTAGGGGTGCTTCTCGTGCCGACGGGAATGGTCAGCGTGTTGAACGGGACGATTGATGACGGCTGGAACGGCACCCTCGGGTGGTTCTGGGTCGCATGTGCAATCACCACCATCGTGCTGGTTCGCGTCACCGTTGCGGCACTCGCCGAAAAGCAATACTCGGCCGTGATGGCAGCGACGGGCCTGCTCTACCTCGCCATTCTCAGCGCATTCGGCACAGATCTGGTTGCCCGAGCAGTTCTGGCCGGGTGAATCAGTTGACGAGTCGTTCGTGCCCAGACCAGAACGGCTCGCGCAGCTTGAACTTCTGAAGCTTGCCGGTTGCCGTTCGCGCCAACTCGGTTCTGAACTCGACTCGCTTGGGGCACTTGTAGCCGGCCAACTTCTGCTTTGTCCATGCGATGACCTCTGCTTCGGTGAGCGCAGAGCCGGGGCTCGTGACGACGAGCGCTGTGACCAGTTCGCCCCACTTCTCATCGGGGATCCCAATCACCGCCACCTCGGTCACCTCAGGGTGCTGGAAGATCGCATCCTCCACCTCAATTGACGAGACGTTTTCGCCCCCAGAGATGATGACATCCTTCTTTCGGTCGGAGATCGTCACGTAATTCGCGTCGTCGATCAGCCCACCGTCACCTGTGTGGAAGAACCCGTCGTGAATTGCTGCCGAGGTGGCTTCGGGCTGCTCCCAATAGCCCTCCATGATCATGTTGCCCGCAGCGAGCACCTCGCCATCGGGGCTGATGTCCATGGTGCATCCAACGACCGGCGCTCCAGCGCGATTGAGCATCGTGGCACGCTCGGCTGAGTCGAGGTCGTCCCATTCTTGGCGGTTCCGGTTGATGGTCAGCAACGGAGCCGTTTCGGTCAGCCCGTAGATCTGACAGAACTCCCAGCCGAGCTCGGTTTCGCAACGCTCGATAGTCCGGGTAGGCGGTGGCGCCCCTGCAACGACGATTCGGGTCGTTCCTGAACCTGGGATCGGTCCGTTCCAGTCGGCGGCAGCATCGAGAACCATGTTCAACACGGCTGGAGCAGCACACATCAACGTGACACCCTCGTGCTGGACGCGCTGAAGAATTTGGGGACCGTCGATCTTTCGCTGGATCACATGACGTCCACCCATGCCTGTTACGGCGTAGAGCATTCCCCAGCCGTTGCAGTGGAATTGGGGCAGTGTGTGGAGATACACATCGCGGTCGTTCACACCCATGTGCCAGCCAAAAATGGCGGCATTCGTCCAGAGATTTCGGTGCGTCAACTGAACGCCTTTGGGCCGAGCAGTGGTACCCGAGGTGTAGTTGATCGTCGCTGTTGCTCCCTCGTCAGGCTCCCAAACCCGAGGTTCGGTATCAAAGTCCATCAGGACCGAGTCGGACTCATCGCCGATGATCCACTTCATTTCGCATGACACCGGAGCCATTGCATCGGTGAGTTCCGGGTCAATGAGGAGTACGCGCGCGCCGGAGTGTTCGACGATGTACGAGACTTCCTCGGCAACGAGTCGGAAGTTCACCGGAACGAGTATTCGTCCGGAACCCGACACGCCGTAGAGGGCGGTGAGCAGACGAGCCGAGTTGTGGGAGACCATTGCAACTCGCTCGCCCTGGGCAATGCCCAGTCGGTCGAGCCCTGCGGCAATGGCCTTTGCCCGCCGGGCCATCTCTCGATAGTCGATGGTGCCCCACGACGAGGCAGGCTGGTCAGGCTCGTCGACGATTGCCACACGGTCCGGGTACACCAGTTCGGCTCGACGTAGGAAGTCATTGACGGTCATCGGAACTCTCACAGAATGAAATCTAGTCGGTGCGGGTGACCTCGGTCACGTGAGAGGCCGGTGGTGGTCTGGGGCTACGGTGATCCCATGGCCAACCCTCTAGAACATCGCCTCGGGATGACGATCCCGCTTCCGGGTCCGCTTCATCAGCATCAAGCTGGCTTATCTGAGTTGGCAGATCTTGGCTTCAGCGATGTCTGGAGTGCTGAGTCCGACGGAGCAGATGGGTTTACCCCGCTCGCTTTGGCGGCGGCGTGGGAACCTCGTCTGAGGCTCGGTACCGCAATCATCCCGGCCTACACGCGTGGCCCTGCATGTCTTGCACAGTCGGTTGCGTCCCTTGCCGATGCTGCGCCTGGACGTTTTGCCATCGGCATCGGGTCGTCGAGCAATGTGATCGTCGAACGTTGGAACGGTATTCCGTTCGACCAGCCGTATCGGCGGGTGCGGGACACGGTCAGATTTCTGAGGGAGGCCTTAACTGGGGAGAAGGTTGCTACCGCCTATGACACGTTCTCAGTAGATGGCTTCCGACTTGGGGTGCGCCCCGAGGTGACGCCGCCAATTCTGGTGGCCGCATTACGAGAGCAGATGCTGCGACTCGCTGGACGCGAGGGGGATGGGGTCATCATCAATTGGCTAGCCCCTGAAGATGTTTCTCAGGTCGTATCGGTAGTCGATGATGCTGCTGGCGGCGAGCAGCGGGAGGTCGTCGCTCGGATCTTCGTCTGTCCGAGCGAGAATCATGAGGTTGTAAGAGCAGCAGCTCGGTATGCGATTGCTGCCTACATGAACGTACCTGTGTATGCACGTTTCCAGGAGTGGCTTGGTCGTGGCCCAGCACTCGAAGGAATGTGGGAGGCGTGGCGTGCGGGCGACCGCAAGCAAGCACTCAACGAGATCAGCGATGAGGTAGTAGACGCCTTGGTAATCCATGGCAGCGCGGAACACTGCCGGGCACGGATCAACGACTACTTCGCCAACGGGGTCACGACTGCAGCATTGGCGGTGCTCCCTCTGGATCGGGAGTTAGACCAATGGACGGCAATGCGCAGCCTCGCTCCGCAGCAGTAGTTCACGCCGCCGTGCGTCGTTGGCGGCGCCGTTCCAGTTCGGCTCGAAGTCGAGCGATCTCCGATCGGCCACGTCGACAGGTATCGGCATCGAGCCGGAGACACTCGGGAACCCGCTCGGCTGGAAGAAGTGTCAACTGCCTGCTGTTGTCTGCACCGTCATTCTCCATGCCTCCATGATCGGCGAGGGGTGTGACAGTCAGCGCGTGAGCACCCCAGCAACCCCAACTGCACCACAGGCCAGCACCGCAAAGAGCAGCCATTCAGCCTGGCCTCGGAGACTTCGCTCGGTGGCGATGAATCCAGATGCTGCGCCCAATGCCGCCCCGCCGAGATGGCCACCCACCGAGATTCCAGGAACTACGAATGTGATGAAGAGATTCAGCATCAGCAGGGAGCCGATTGGTGTGCGCATGGGGTTCACCCCTTGACGCCAATAACCGATCGCTGCAAATCCCATGAGCCCAAAGACCGCTCCCGAAGCCCCTCCGTGCAGTCCAGACGGTTGGAGCAGCAATGCCCCAGCGGATCCGCCGAGGAGGCTGACGATGTAGACGATTGCGAACCGAATACGGCCGAGGCTTGGTTCGAGAAGTGCTCCCAGTTGATTCAAGAGATACATGTTGAATCCGAGATGGATGAGTCCGAAGTGGATGAATCCGGCTGTCATGAGGCGCACAAGATCAGCCGGACCCCCAACAAGCCCTGAACTCAGTCCGAGATCGATATGGAGCGCAGTCGTACGGCCTGAGAGTGCGCCCGGATCGGCAAGTGCCATGAGAACAAAGAGACCAACGTTGATACCGATCAAGAACCTGGTCACAAGGAGTGCCTGTGATGCTTGCCAGTGGCGAGCGCGTTCGGATAGCACCGGTCGACCAGCGGCGACGCAGTCTGGGCAAAGACTCCCGACCGAGGCGGGCTTGAGACATTCAGCACAAGCGGGTGAACCGCACCTGGTGCACCGCCGACCGGCAGCCCGCGTCGGGTGGCGACGGCAATGCACCGCGTCAGCCGTCGGTGGTGGGGGAGGCGGAAGAGTGCTCACTGGCGCGCGCTGGGCTCCCCAAGCTCACGGATAAGGCCCCATGAGTGGATGCCGGTTCCATGTCCATCGCTCCACGTCAGTGCGAGACCGAGCGCGCCATGAAGTTCAGCATCGATTATCGAGATCGCTTCCGAGGCGATGACCACTCCGCGCTCTCGTATTCCTCGGCAGTCTGCGCAGGGGCATTGCTCTCGGAGTCGAGATGCTGACGCCATCACCGTCGACCCGTCCTCAAACTCGACGCTGATACCGCTGGTGCGGCTCACTTCGATCCGTGCTGGTGTCAGGCTCGGGTGGTTCATGGGGCGGATGTCGATGGCGGGTCAGTGGGTGCGACATACGGGACCGAGGGCACCTTCATCTCCCGACCATCGCCGGTATCGCACGCGACGACCAGTCCAGAGAGAATCAGCAGAAGGCCCAACGGCAGCGTCCGGCGCACCCTGTCAGGCTACCGCTAGCCTCGGGAAGGTGACCGGGCACCCACGTGAGACCGCCGACAGCCCAACCATCATGACGGTGCATGCGCACCCCGATGACGAGGCGTCGAAGGGGGCCCCGACGCTTGCCCGGTATGCGGCGCAAGGGTGCCGGACCGTGTTGGTTTGCTGCACCGGTGGCGAAGAGGGCGATCTGCAGAATCCATCTCTGCGAGAGCCAGGCCAACCGTTCCACGGCCTCGATGAAGGTCAGGAGCGCGATCTCTTAGCGTCGGTGCGTCCCCGAGAATTGGCGGAATCGGCTGCCGTCATAGGTTTTGGCACGATTGAGATGCTCGGATACCGAGACTCAGGTATGGCTGATTCTCCCGCCAATTCACACCCAGATTGCTTTCACATGGCGGACCTCGATGAAGCGGTTGACCGGCTCGTTCGTCTTATCCGTGTCCATCGCCCTGATGTGTTGATCACGTACTCCGATGAGCAGTCTGGCTACCCGCATCCAGACCACCTCCGAGTTCACGAGATCTCGGTTGTTGCATTTGACCGAGCAGCAGATCCCTCGCATCGCCAGGATCTGGGGGCGGCGCACGAGATTTCGAAGTTGTACTACTCGGTATGGTCGCGAGACCGCATGCTGGCTGTGCATCAGGCTCTTCTCGACAAGCACGGGAGATCCCCTTTTGAAGAGCATTGGTTCGACCGGCCTGGTCAGGACGATCGCATCACCACCCGGGTTGATGTTCGCGACTACATGTGGGCCCGAACCGGCGCTCTTCGCGCCCACGCGACTCAAGTCAACCCAGAGGAACTCTTCTGGTTCGGTCTCGACGAGGACGAACTTGCCCGGACCTATCCGACCGAAGACTGGGTGTTGGCCGCTTCTCGTGTCGGTGATGCCGATCCTTCCTCGCACGAGACCGATCTCCTCGAGCGAACGACCTGGGCAGCGATCGCAGATGTCCGCTGAGGTTCAGTATCGGGTCGTCGTGGCCAAGGGTGACGAACGAGTCTCTGGTCCCGATGGGGCAGTTCTCGTGGTGTCGGTGCCAATCGCCGTGGTAGGGGCCGAAGGTTTCGACCCAACTGCTGAGTACATGCGGGGACGCCTGAAGGCGTCCGGCCACACCGGAATATTGTTCACCGTGCTGTCAGATGGCTCTGCTCGGGCAGAGTTGATCAAGCTCGCATCAGATCTCTGAGTGGCCGATAGCCAAGCACGGTCACGCCTGCTGCTGTGGCTAATTGTGTGATCTCACCGCTCATGAGGAGGTTGAGGTCGTCGATCCACCCCGGTGCTGCATCGCTGAGGGCTCTCACTTCTTCGGTATCTATCGCAGGCTGTAGGTGTATCTCGGTGACACCAGCGGGCAAATTCGCCAACGCCTCAGTCACGCGCTGCCTCGATCCGGGTCGCCAGTCGTGATCGAAGTGATCGGGGAATATGACGCCCTCATCTGCGGCAAGTTTCCGGAATGGAAATCCGGCTCCAGCGGCGGACACGGTTGACGGGAGCCGGATGGGGAGTGCGAACTCAACCGCCAATCCGAGATAGATATCGAAGAACTCTGGGCGAAGCGTGATGGCGCTCAGATGGGGAGCGAGGTGAGTGACGTCGAGGCCCCAGGCTGTTGCTCGTGTGATCTGCGCGCGCAGTTCTCGGTGAACCTCGTCAGGGTCAGCGTGTTCCCACAGGTCATCAATGGTCGCTGGAAACCCGCCATCTCCCGACAGGAGGGATGGCGAATGGGTGAGCGGTCCCCAGCGATACATGGCGTGTTCGGCGTTGAGTGTGAGGTGAACGCCGATGTCATCGCCTGGATGTGTCAGGGTTGCGGCATGTCTGGCCCACGGAGCTGGCACCATGATTGACGCACATGTCGCATCGCCCTCGTGGAGTGCGCTCAGCACCCCGATGTTCGACCCGTGCGAGAGCCCGAGGTCATCGCAGGACACGATCAGAGCCCGCCCATCAGCGCCGAGTCCCAGTCGTTCTGCGAGTTCGCTCACCTGCCAGAACCTATTACGCATTGAGTCCTAGGGGCAGGATCCCCAGATTCCGACTCGTTCACGGCGGGCGATCGAATATGCATCGGCGATCTCAGATGCAAGTTTGACGTTTGGCGTGATGCTCAGGGGGCGGGCATACCCTGCGGCAGCGAGGAGCAGATTCACACTGACCTCATCGGTAGCACGAGTGATGTAGCCCAGCAGGCGTCCGTAATGGTCCCGGGCGACCACATCGCGAGAGATCACCACCGGAGTCCCAATCGGCAGGTTTCGAGCGAGAAACCGCGTTGCCTCCTCTCCGCCGCAGTCAGCAGGTTCCGATCCATGAGCGATCTCGGGGGTGTCGATGCCGATCAGTCTCACCCGTTCAATCGACCCATTGACCATGACGTCGATGGTGTCGCCATCGACTATGTACTCAACCACTGCCGTGACCGACGATGGCAGTTCATCTTGGCTGCACCCCTGAACTAGGAGGGATGCAGTCAGCAGTGTGCTGAGGAAAAGAGACGAACTCAGATTCGTTCGATCAGGGTTCCCGTGCCAAGGCCCCCGCCACAGCACATCGAGATGAGGCCATAGCGGCCCGAGGTTCGTTCGAGTTCGTAGAGCGCCTTGGTCATGAGGAACGCCCCGGTGGCACCAAGTGGGTGGCCGAGCGCAATTGCTCCACCGTTGGGATTGGTCTTGGAGAGATCGGCACCGACCTCCTTGGCCCAAGCCAGGACAACCGATGCGAAGGCTTCATTGATCTCGAACGTGTCAATGTCATCGATGTTGAGTCCGCTTCGAGAAAGGAGCCGCTTTGTTGCGTCCATTGGGCCGGTGAGCATGAGAACCGGATCAACCCCGACAATGCAGGTGTCGACCACCCTCGCGCGGGGAGTCAGTCCGAGTTCCTCGGCTCGTTCCGCAGTCATCATGAGGACCGCTGACGCTCCATCAGAGATCTGAGAGGAGTTGCCTGCCGTGTGGACGCCGTTCTCTCTAGCGACGGGCTTGAGTTGTGAGAGCTTCTCGAGGGATGTGTCACGGATGCCCTCGTCTCGAGAGATGGTCTGGAATTCATCGGTCGGCGAACCCTCGGCATCGAGAACCGGGGCTTCAATTGGAATCCACTGTCCAGCGAAGCGGTCCTCATTCCAGGCCTGAGCCGCACGTCTCTGCGACTCGAGGCCGAAGGCATCGGTGTCGGCGCGGGTAACGCCCCATTGTTCCGCGATTCGCTCAGCACCCTCGAATTGCGATGTCATCTCAAGGCGAGCGAAGTACTCCTTGGGAATTGGTACGCCGAGCCCCAACTTCTTGGAAGAGTTGATTCCGATGGGGATCCGGCTCATGACCTCGACTCCACATGCCATCGCCACATCGACGGTGCCGCCTGCGATGAGCGACGTGGCGAGGTTCGTGGCCTGCTGACTAGAGCCGCACTGGGTGTCGACGGTCGTCGCCGCCGTTGAGATTGGTAGGCCGGCCGCAAGCCAGGCGGTTCTGGTGACGTTGAAACTCTGCTCCCCAACTTGGCTGACGCATCCCCCGACAACCTGTTCGATCTCGTTGGGATCAATGCCGCTCCGTTCGACGAGGGCGCTCTGGATTGAACCGAGTAGTCGGGCAGGATGGACCCCCGCCAGACCGCCGTTGCGGCGACCGATCGGGGAGCGCAGGGCATCAACGATGACGACGTCGCGGCCTGAGGGACGTGAGGTGTTGCTCATGTCCGCAGGCTAGGGCTTCATCGGCGGTCAGTCGAAACTATTGGCCGGTGCTCTGGGCGTAGCTCGGAGCGTTGGCCAACGGTCCAGTCGGCAACGAATGAAAATCGATCGCTCCTGATCAGCGTGGTGCGCCATTCGATCTCAACGCCATCTGAGAGACCCAGCCTGTTGATGCAGAAAACGGCGTCGGAGGTTTCGATCCCAAGGACGCGACGCTCCTCGGGTTCTGGGACCACGGCGCGTATCTGTTCACGCCCAGCGGTGGGGCGCCTTCCGGTGCAACGCTCCAGCTCGTCGTAGAGCGAGGTCCGAGAGAAATCCAAACCGAGGAGATCGCTAGCAATTGAGGCGGGCATCCACGCTCGGTCGAGTGCAAGTGGATCGCCCCCGGCTAGCCGCAGGCGAGAGAGGTGAACCAAGGCTGTTTCTGGCGCAACATTGAGGTGGGATGCAGCCGCACTGTCGGTGGTCACCTCGAGAGCGAGCACGACGCTCTCCTGCTCGATTCCGGCGGCCTCAACGACCTGAAAGAGGCTGTACAGCGACCCGAGCGATTGTTCGATCCGGTCATTGTCCACGGAAGTGCCAATACCGCGCGAGCGTCGAACGATTCCATCGCTGCCGAGCCGATCAACGGCATGCCGAGCGGTATGGCGACTCACGCCATACACCTGCATCAATTCGCGGTCGGTGGGGAATCGATCGACAAAATGTCCGAGGGCGAGTCGACGTCGAAGTTCCCGCTCCAGTTGCAGCCAGAGGGGGTCGGCTCCCTCCCGGTCAAGAGGGAAGCCGTCGATGTCAAACGTGGTGGTTCCGGTCGTGCCCATTTGGGCTCCTTGGATCGTCGGGTCTCAGAGAAGATAGGCCTCAGGGACTGGCTTGAGCGGCCTGGCGTACCACATCGGTCGCCGCAGGCCATGTGGACCCGGCGCTGGCCGTGTCTTGGAGAGCCAGTCGAGGTAGGCCTCGCGTGACTTCTCGGTATCGACGACAACGTCTCCGTACTCATCTCCGACTTGGGCTGGTCCAACCTTGACTCGCTGATGCCAACACTGCATCCCAGAAATTGGATCAGGCTGCACAGCGAAGGTGAGGTTCTGGTGAACACCGGTGTCGTTCCACCAGATGCGTTCAGTGTCTGGGTCGCTCGACTCGTAGGCGTTCATCCCCTTCGATCGGTTCAGGGTCCACTGCGAGCCCTCATTGCTGATTTTGGCTAGACCCGCCCCCCACGAGCGGGCCTTCGCATCTTCGAGCCGCCAGCGGCCCATGTGGTGAGAAGCGGCTACGACCCCTGGTCTGATGCCCTCGGTTCGCCACGCTGAGATCACGAAATGACCGATGCGAGTAGTGACGCGAACAAGTCCGTTCTCGGCGATGCCGAGTCGTTCAGCATCACTTGGATGGACCCATAGGGGATGTCGGTGCGAGATTTCGTTCAGCCATTTTGAGTTTGCTGAGCGGGTGTGGATGAGCGTGGGGATCCGGAAGGTCGGGAGCAGGATGCGCTCATCGCCCTCAAGGTCGAGGTCTTCCCAGTGAACATGTGACGGGATCCATGTGGGCGTCGCGTACTCGGGCCAACCCCAATCTTTCAGCGTTGAGGAGAACAGCTCCAGCTTCTTCGAAGGGGTTGGGAACCCCTCCTTCAGTTCCCCGTCGACTTCAACGGCGGGTGAGCCGTCACCGAGTTTTGCGAGGTGAAGCTCTTGCAAGGACTCCTTTGAACCGTCCCAGGTGCCCTCCGTATTTGGCTTGCGGTACACGCCTGACTCATCGCGCACGCAGCCGTCGATTGCTGAGGGGTCAACCGGCCGCTCGTAGGGGCGATAGGGATCTCCAGGCACGGCATAGGCGCCTCTGTCCCTCATGTACTCGAGGGGCGATTGATTCGCTGCTGCTGCTGCTTCGGCGAGGCCGGGAACGCTTTCAGCGAACATCCGGCCGTAGTACTCATCGACGCCCATAGGGGTTCCGGGCCGCTCGTCGCTCTCGAAGTACTGGCGGATACCGAGCTCGCCGTCGGGGTCGATCCGCCATGAAAGATCAACCCAAAATTCGTTCTCCTCCCACACTTCGCCCATGTTGTATTCGTGTGTTCGGTTATCGGGACCCACATCTTCGCCGTTGAGCTCGGCGTAGCGCCGCATCACTGGTTGACGGAAGCCGATCCAACGTCCGGCGTGGGTCTCGTAACTCGCAATGTCATGGCGTTCCGATCCGATTCCCATGGGGAGCACGTAGTCGGCAAACCATGCTGTTTCGGACCAGGTCGGCGTGAGCGCAACGTGGCACCCAACCTTGTCGGTATCGCTCAGCGCTTCCAACCAGCTGAAGCCATCTGGATTGGTCCAGATCGGGTTGTAGACGCGGGTGAAATACGTGTCGAGGCGGCCTCGTCCTTCATTGAGGAAGTGGGGGAGCAGAATCGACAGTTCGTGGTAGGCCAGTGGGTACTCCACCGGCCAATTCATCTCGTTCCATTCCTTGATCGGCTGCCCACCTTTCGGCGGTGCCGGGGTGAACTTATTCCAACCGTTGCCGCTGGTTCCGCCGGGGGTGCCAACTGAGCCGGTGAGCACATTGATAAAGAAGAGGCACCGTGCCACCTGCCAACCACCGAGATTGCCGGCACCGGCAGAACGCCAGTTATGTGATGCGAACTTAGAGAGGTGCTTGCCGATGATTCCGGCGATTTCGCGCAACTGCGTCGCATCGATTCCGCAGATGTATTCAGCCTGTTCGGGCGTGTACTCCGAGTAGGCGTCGAGGAGCGCCTGTTCGAGCGATGCGAACTCGCACGGGAGATCGGGTCGCGTTTCGGTGAGATACGTTTCCCAGTTCACCCACCGACGGACGAACTCGCGGTCCCACGTGCCGTTCTCAATGAGGAGTCGGGCGATGGCGAGGAGCATGAATGCTTCTGTTCCTGGCCAAGGCGCAAGCCAATGATCTGCCTTCGCTCCAGTGTTCGAGAGGCGCGGATCGACACAGATGACGGTCGCCCCCGCCGCTTGGCCCTCGATGATCCGTTGGGCATGTGGGTTGAAGTAGTGGCCTGCCTCGAGATGCGACGAGATCAAGAAGATGACCTCGGCGTTTGCAAAATCAGATGACGGGCGATCGAGGCCCATCCATGACTGATATCCGATCCTCGCATTCGATGAACAGATGTTGGTGTGAGAGTTGTGGCCATCGACCCCCCAGGCTGAAAGCACACGTTCGGTGTAGCCATCTTCACCCGGCCGACCGACGTGGTACATGACCTCGTTGCCGCGTCCCTCGGTGATAGCAGTTCTGATCCGAGCGCCGATTGCCTCGAGAGCCTCATCCCACGAAATGCGCTCCCAATTCCCTGATCCGCGTTCGCCAACTCGCCGAAGTGGATGGAGGATGCGCTCGGGGTCGTTGACCTGGTTGATGGTGGCAGGACCTTTTGCACAATTGCGTCCGCGGCTCGCTGGATGTTCAGGGTTTCCTTCGAACTTGGTGATAGTGCCACTTTCTTTATCGATGAAGGCGACAAGGCCACAGGCTGCTTCACAGTTGAAGCAGGTTGTTGGCACGAGGGCATAGTGACGTTCGACGCGTTCTGGCCACGCCTTGGCGTCGAGTTCAGTCCAGTCGTGCCAGCGCTCGTATGGCGGATGATTGATCAGTGTCATGGAATCGTTCCTTGTGTTACGTCGTCAATCAGGACAGGGGCACTGACTGGCCAGCGCGAACGTAGGCATCCTCGTAGGCGAAGAGGCCCACGAGAGCGCAGGCCCCCGCAAGTGATGTTCCAACCGATGTCGATCCGGCAGGTGTGGCCAAGATGACGATCGGGGCTAACAGTCCGAGGGCCACCCCGCCAGCCCAAAAGCGCCGTGCATATGCACCTCGAGTCATCTCGAGAGTAGCCAGTTCGACAGAACGCGAACCGTGGGAGACCAACTCTGTACCGATGAGGAGTGTGAGTGCTCCGAGACCTCCGAGAGTTGCAATTCGCACGGCCGACTGATCGGGTACGTCGATAACGAGGTCCAACACGCCATAGGTGGAACCTCCAGCGACGACCGCTTGAGCAAGCAGAGTCGGCAGCAGCAGCGGGGTCTGCCAGAGATCCCGACCCTCACATTGCCCGAATAGAAATGCGGTGTATCCGGCAACTCCTGCGGCGAGCACCACTTGTGGGAGCGCAAGCCACGGATATGCGCCCTCTGCTCCGAGTAGATCGAGGAGTCCCCACAGCCCGGTGACCGCAGCAAATGCGCCGAGAATCCAGGCCCCCCTAACGAGCCAGGAATCAGTGTTGGACTTGGTGAGGATGTACAGGAATCGTTTCGGTTGTTTGAGGTCAGCGATGAGCAGCACTCCAGTAATGGCAATGAAAAGCCCAGCGACGACCGCCGGGAGAATGCCCACGGCACTGCTTGAGCCTCCGTGTCCGAGAACAACAAGCAATGCAGCGATTCCCATCACGCCGGCGGCGATCGCCTTGGTGACGAGATATCCAGAGACCTTCGATTTCCAGGTCATGGGATGGCTCGTCGTGTAGGCAGTACGCCCGATTACGCCATTGCCAGAGTGCTCTGCCATGACGGGCGAGATAGTCGGGTGATCGGGGGTTGTATCTGCCCAGATCATGCCGTCGTCAGCAATTCGACTTCTGGTTGGGTCTAGGGCTGCCTGATCGACACCCCGATAGAAGACCTTGGGATTGGTGCCTTGTTCTGGGGCCCGAACTGAGACCTTGTCGCGGGCGACGATCTTGGAGATCTCGGAGGTTGGATCATCGAGATCTCCGGTGATGATCGCGTGGGTGGGGCAGACGACGACGCAAGCGGGTTCGAGGCCCACCTCAACCCGGTGATTACAGAAGTTGCACTTGTGGGCCGTGTTGGTAGCTGGGTTGATGTAGAGAGCGTCGTACGGGCACGCGTTCATGCACGCCTTACATCCGATACATCGCGAGTCGTCGAAGTCGACGACGCCGTTGCTTGCCTTATGGAGGGCGCTCGTCGGGCAGATGGTGACGCACGGGGCGTCCTCGCACTGATTGCAGCGCATCACCGTGAAGGACCGACCAGTGTTCGGGAAACTTCCAGTTTCGACGTACTTCACCCATGTGCGGTTGACCCCAAGGGGGACGTCATGTTCGCTCTTACACGCGACTGTGCAGGCGTGGCAGCCGATACACGAATCGCTGGCGAGAACGAATCCGAGGCGAGTCATAGGACCTCCCTGTTTGGGTGAGAATGATGCATCAGATCAGGCGAGGCCTTTGAGCATGAGGTTCCAGTAGATGAACGGAAGTCCGTACTTCTTCAGATACCACATGTCTCGGCGAGGTTTGACCTGATCGATGATTGGAAATGATGGCGTGAGTTCAAGGTCGTAGTTGAATTCGGCCAGCAGCATCTCGTGATCTGAGGTCACGATTGGGCAGGAGGCATAGCCGTCGTAGGTTGCCGAGAGTTGACGTCCGTTGAGATGATCAAGAAGATTCGCCACAACCACCGGTGCTTGCTTGCGAATTGCTGCACCCGTCTTCGAATTCGGTGTGGAACCAGCGTCGCCTAACGCAAAGACGTTCGGGTGACGGACATGCTGCATCGTAAATTTGTCGACCTCGACGTAACCCTTTGCGTCTCCGGTTGACAATGGACTCGACTTGATCCAATCCGGAGCTGACTGCCTTGGAGTGATGTGTGCCATGTCGTAATCGAGGGTGGTGGATGCCCCGTCTCCACTCGTCGAGCTGACCGTCATCGAGCCGTTCGTCGAATCGATGGCGGTCACCTCTGACGCGAGGTGAAGGTTGATGCCATAACTCGACACGACTTTGTCAAGCTGGTCAGCGATTGCCGGAATGCCAAATGTTCGGGGAGTGGGAAGCACGAGGTGAACATCGATGTTGCCAAGCACCCCCTCTCGGCGCCAGTGATCGGCTGCCAAGTACGCAATCTTCTGAGGCGCACCTGCGCATTTGATTGGGCCAACGGGCATGGTGAACACGGCCGACCCAGACGTGAGGCCCCTGATGAATTCCCAGGTCTTGGGTGCGAGGTCAAAGCGGTAGTTCGACGACACCCCGGATTGTCCGAGGGTTTCGGTGAGCCCAGGCATCTCATCCCAGTCGAGCTGAATGCCAGGACAGACGATTAGGGCGTCGTACTCCACCCGAGTTCCGTCAGCCATCTCAACTGCGTTGTCGTTTGGGTGGAATGATGCAGCGGCCTTGCGGATCCAGGTGACGCCCTTTGGCATGACCGAGGCTTCGTTGCGCTCTGTGGCTGTAGCTACGGACTTTCCTCCACCAACCAACGTCCACAGGGGTTGGTAGTAGTGCTTATCAGAGGGTTCCACGACGGCGATATCGGATTCGCCTTTGCGTGCCAGTCGAGCCGCAACGGTGATTCCCGCTGAGCCACCTCCAATGATCACGATGCGGTGTTTCATGGTCTCCCCCAGAAGATTCGTTGTTGCTTGCTCTGTTGTTCTCGTCTTGATCCTCGGCAGGGCCCCCTCCGCCGAGCATTGTGGCGCTCAGGTCGTTTGTGTCGTTTCGGCCCATGCGGCATAGCCACCGATGAGGTCACTCACATCGGTGAAACCTCGCTGGCGGAGCACGCTTGCGGCGACTGATGACCGATATCCACCCGCACAGTAGACGACGGTTGGCACGGCTGGTTCGAGTTCGGTCGCCCGAGTTGGAAGCTGCCCAACTGGGATGTTGGTGGCCTGTGGCACCATTCCCGCTTCAACTTCACCCGGGTTTCGAACATCGACAATCTGAAGCCCATCGACGTTTCGAAGCCGCTCGCTGAAACCGTCTGCCGTGAGTCGACTGGCAATTTGAACGAGGTCGGGGTGCGCCTGCAGGGTGCCGTATGGGTTGTCGATTACGCCGACTACCCGGTCGAAGCCGATGCGAGCCAAACGGTTCTTCGCTTCCAATTCGTATCCCGGTTCGACGAAGAGGATGATGTCGACATCGGAGGGAATGACGGATCCCGCGAATTCTGCGTAGCGGCCCGCCATACCGACGTTGACCGCTCCGGCGAGATGTCCACGAGCAAAATCCTCGGGGTCGCGTCCATCGATCATCATCGCTCCACTCGCGACCGCAGTCATCGCTGCTTCGAGAGTGAGCGGCTGTGGCGGTGTCGTCTCGTCGAGGAGTTCACGCTCCTTGCGGTTGAGCACTGCGTCATACACGAAGTATCCGGGGGCTGGGGGTTGTCCCTCGGTGACGAGATCGAGGAAGGTCTTCTTGTCGGGGGCCCGGAGCGCGTAGTTCGTGGCCTTCTGCTCGCCGATTGTTGATGAGAGTTCGGTCGACAGGTTCTTTCCACATGCTGACCCTGCCCCATGCGCGGGGAAGACCCGTGTGGAATCGGGGAGTGGCATCAATTTGTTGTGCAGGGAGTCGTACAAACTCTCGGCAAGTTCTTCTCGCGTGAACCCAATCGATGCCAGGAGGTCGGGCCGGCCGACATCACCAATGAACAAGGTGTCTCCGGTAAAAACTCCGAACGGCACCTCATCGTTGGTCTTGGCGTACGCGACGATGCTCATTGACTCAGGCGTGTGTCCAGGGGTGTGGAGAAACAGCAATTCGACATCACCGAGAGTGACGCGCTCGCCATCGGCTATCGAGCGATGAGCAAATTCAGGCTGTGCGACCGACGAGTAACAGATCTCTGCACCCGTGGCTGCAGCAAGTTCAAGGTGGCCGGAGAGGAAGTCAGCGTGGAAATGGGTTTCGATCACCATGGTGATGGTCAGGCCATCTGCGGAGGCATCTGCGAGGTAGTCAGCGATATCTCGCTGTGGGTCGATGATGACCGCCTGTCCTGATGACTCGTCTCCAATGAGATAGGAGGCGTGCGAGAGACACTCGAGGTAGTACTGCTTGAACTTCATGGCTTCTCCGTTCGTGTGTATGTGAACGCTAGTTGTACGGACATTTGTCGTCAAGAACCAATACGCGGTTCATCTATTCCCAATTCGTTCAGGTCGATGTTCGGTGCGCCCTTTTCGATCATGATCCTTGCGGACTCGGCAGTGGCGTGGATCCGACCCTCAAGGCGGCCCCAGATTCCGGAACGATGCAACACATCGCGGACCGGGCCCTTGATGTCGCAGAGGTGGAACGCAGTTGACAGGGACTCGAACTCTTCGATGACCTCCGATAGGGCATCTGCGCCGGTTGCATCGAGGTCGTTGATCCCTGAGCAGTCGAGGACCACATGTTCTGGCCTGGGCTCCTCGTTCGCGGCGTTGAGCAACAGGCGTTTGACCCACTGGGCATTGACGAAGGACACCGCAGCATCGATTCGAATCATGCGAATCCCGTCAACTTGCTCGGCACCCGGGAACCGATTGATGTTTCGGTAGCTCGTAGTTCCGGGAATTCGACCGAGGAGCGCAGTATGTGGCCTCGACATCCGGGCGAAGACCACCAGCATGGAACTAATCACTGCGATGGCTATTCCGGTCTCGATGCCAAGGGCCAGTGTTGCCACGGTTGCCACGACCATGCCGATTCCGTCGGTGCGCTTGACGGTGAGAACGTGGCGCATTTCTGCGACGTCGATGAGATTCCGAACGGCGACCAGAATGATTGCGGCCAGTGCTGCTTGGGGAAGCTGTTCGAATGCTGGCGTGAAGATGGCTAGTACGACGATGACGAGTGCTGCGGTGAACACTGCTGCCATCGGTGTTCGGGCCCCAGCACTGTCATTCACCGCTGTTCTGGCGAAGCCACCTCCGACTGGATAGGCGCCCGTGAGCCCAGCAGCGATATTCGCCGAACCGAGCGCGATTAGCTCTGCATTCGGATCGATCTCGTAGCGATGTCGGCGCGCATACACCTTGGCGACGGCAATCGACTCAACGAAACCAATCAACGTGATGACGATCGCAGTAGGGGCCAGATCGCGGATGGTGCCGGCACCAACAGACGGGATGGCGAAGGCGGGCAGCCCAGCAGGAATGTCGCCGACCACTCGAACTCCGCGGCTCGGCAGATCAGCGAGAGTTGAGATTGCGGTTGAGAGAACCACGATGAGGAGCGCTCCTGGTATTCGAGGCACGAAACGTCGCATGAACACGAGGGCTACGACAGAGCCAAGGCCGATGGCGAGCGTTGTTAGGTGCGTGGATTCCATCGTCCGAGCGATGTCGATCAAGGTCTCGTAGACATGATCTCGTCTTGGCACCTCGATGCCGAGCAGATGCTTGATCTGAGAAACACCGATGATTGCGGCCGCTGCAGCCGTGAACCCAATGAGCACGGAGTGAGAGAGCAGATTGACCACCCAGCCAAGACGGGCGATTCCGAGCACCAGATGGATGACGCCTACTAGCAATGCGAGGAGCGCCGCAGCCGCAATGTAGGCGCTGGTTTCCCCGGTAGCGATTGGCGCAAGTGCCGATGCTGTGAGGAGCGACACGATTGCCACCGGGCCCACCGCCAGTTGCCTACTGGTGCCGAGAACGGCATAGACGAGGAGCGGAATAGTGGCCGCATAGAGTCCAACTTGGGGAGGCAGACCTGCGAGTAGGGCGTAGGCCATCGCCTGGGGTACGAGCATGGCGGCAACGGTGATGCCAGCGGCGGCATCGCCGCGAAGGTCAGAACGCTCATAGTGGCGGAGCCAGCGCAAGGCTGGCAGGGTGGCGAACATCAGTCGCAATGTACGGACATTTGAGTTCGTCGTCAACGATGGCTAATGTCCGGACATATGAAGAACCCGCTTTGCTGCTCCTCGATGGCGGTGGTCATTGCCAGCCTCACACTCGTTGGATCGGCTTGCAGCTCGCCGAGTACCTCCTCACCGGATCAGGCAATCGTCGTGGACGGTGCCCTGGAATTGGTCGCACCAAAAACCTTCGCTGGCCGGATTGGGGATGGTTCGCCGGTGATCATTGATGTCAGAACGGCTGAGGAGTTTGCAGCTGGGCACATTGCGGGCGCCCAGCTGATTGACATTTCATCGTCTGACTTCAAGTCCAGAGTTGAAGCGCTAGATCGCGCCGGCACATATTTCGTCTACTGCCGGTCCGGCAATCGGTCTGCTGCTGCAACTGCGCTGATGGTCGACCTTGGATTCAGCTCACTCGTTGAGCTCGACGGAGGCGTCCTTGCATGGGGCAGTGAGGGATTTCCGCTGACGAAGTGATTGGTATCGGTCACTCGAAGAGTTCGAGTTGAAGGACCTCGGTCGCCAGGGTGTCGACGGGAATCCAGCGAAGCCGGCCTCGCTCGGCAGGTCGTCGAGCCTGAAGGCTCGACGTTCGCAGCGATCGGGCTGCCCCTTGCTCATCGTGGACTAAGACGCTCCCATCTGAGCCAAGTGCGACCGCAACAGCCGAAACCCACCTGTGTCGACCCAGAGGAAGGAAACGGAGTCGTTCTCCCTCGCGGAGTCCAATGGAAGACAGAGGCTGGGCAGGCACCATCTGAGGATCGTGAATCAGTAACCCAATACTCGCCGCTGCAGTCGCTGCATGCCTGCCACCCACTTCTCAGGTTCAGTGGCCTTGAACTTCAGGTAGTCCGCCACCTCAGGATGGGGAAGGATGAGGAGACGCTCATCGACGATGGCCTGATGAACGACCTCGGCCACGTCGTCAGGTTCGAGCACCGCCCCCACCGACTTGACGACTTCGCCGCCGTCGCCGATTGGTGAACTCTGGGCGAGCATTGCTGTGTTGACACCCTGTGGGCAGAGACAGCTGACGCGAACTCCTCGCGCTCCATACGTGATTGACATCCATTCGGCGAAGGCGACGGCCGCATGTTTCGTCAGTGAGTACGGCGCCGATCCGATCTGTGCGAGGAGCCCTGCTGCCGATGCCGTTGAACAGAAGTAGCCCTCGCCTCGCTCTAGCCAGGCCGGCAGAAGTCGCCTGGCTGCCCACCGGTGGGCGTGTGTGTTGATGGCGAACGAGAGATCCCAGATCTCTTCATCGTCCATGGGGTCGGTACCAAGAGCGACTCCAGCATTAGCGAAATACAGATCAATGGTGCCGAACTCGGCCTCGGCACGATCGATGAGTTCGATATTGCCCTCTTCTGTCCCAAGGTCAACCTGAACGGCGACCGAACCAGGCAACGAGGCTGCCACCGCAGATGGCGCAACACGGTCTGCGAGGACGAGCCGCGCGCCCGCCGCATGGAACCGGCGAGCGAGCGCTGAACCGATACCTCCCGCGGCTCCGGTAACAACGACGTTTCGATCAGAAAGTTCCATGTCCTGATGTTAGATGCGCGCGCTCCTCCAATTGGAGCGGTACCGTGTCACGGGATGGGAGAGAGCACTCACGACACGACCACACTCTTGGCTGAGGGCCCCGAACTGACCGATGGTCACGGGGTCATCGACGCTGCTGTTTTGGTCATCGACCAAGCCCTGTCGACGTTGCTCCAACGCGAGTTGGTGTCAGCTGACGAGGTGACCGATGTGCTCCTCGATGTTCGGTCAGCACTGCTGACTCCGGCGAGCTGATCAGCGGAGTATTCGGCGTCCAATGAGACGCCATAGCACCGCCCCGGTGGCAATCCCACCGACGACGTCGCTCATGTGGTGGATGCGCACGTGAACTCTGCTCAGGCCGACAACTCCCGCAAGTGCCCACCACAATGGAGCGAAGCGAGGGGACTTAGCCGTAAACGCAGCAGCGGCGACAGTGGCTGCGCTTGCATGGCCGCTCGGAAATGATGATGTTGAGGGTCGCCTGACGCGAAGGGTTGGGTCACCATCCTCGGTCGGTCGTTCGCGACGGAAGACGCGTTTGACGCCCTGATTGACGATCAGGCTCTCGGCTCCAATCAGCACTGCAAATCTGATGAATTCGTGAGGACGCCTCAGCACGATGGCTCTAGCTAGGGCAATGCCGTGCCAGATCAGGCTCCAATCTCCGGCGGTACTCGCCGAAAGCATGACGAGGTCAACGTTGCGGTGTCCACGAAGTTGATCGAGCACATTGTCTGACCAGGTGTCGAAACGGGCGATGGTTCCACCGAGGTGGTCGACTCCGCTAGGTGCCGTGGAGTCAGAAGTCATGATGATCGCGCCGAGAGCACGACAGGAGCCTCGATCGTCGCACGCTCAGGGTCGCCGCCGAATGCCGGACACCAAGGTTGATAGGCGCAGAATTTGCACAACGCACTCTTCTTGGCGCGAAATTCACCGCTGCGGCAGGACTGTTCAATAGCGCCGTGGACCGCGGTTACCCGTTGTGCCATATATCTATTCGACTGCTCCGTTGGGCGATCGGTGATCGTCTCCTTGGAACTCACGTACATGAGGCGAACAAGCCCTGGTCGCTCGTTCATCGTCAGTTCGCATAAGAGTGAATACAGGTGAACACCGCCGAGTGCCTTGCGCTCGTAGCCCGCGCCAGGGGCCCGGCCTGTCTTGTAATCAGTGACGATGAGCGATCCGTCCTCGGCACGTTCCAGACGGTCGATGATTCCGCGCAGGGATACCGGGCCAACCGTGGCTTCGACACGCATCTCGAGGCCCACCGGATCAACCGATTCGGGATCTTCCATCTCGAGGATGCCGATGGCGAGGCGATGGCACTGCTTGGAGAGATCCTCGTAAGCGGGCCCGACGAGATTGAGTTGAGTGAGATCGGGGTGATCGATGAATTCCTTCAACATCTCGTCGACAGATCGTTTCAAGCGAGCTTGGTCGCGAGCAGAGTCGAGATCAGAGTGGAAGAGCTCCAGAGCCCGATGAACCATCGTGCCGCGCAGAGCAGGGACGGTTGGTGGATCAGGTAGGCCGTCGAGACTTCGAAACCTGAAGGCAAGCGGGCACGAGAGGAAGGCTTCAACGCGCGATGGCGACAGCGTTGTAGGGATCTCGTACACCGTCATGGGCTCAGTATCTCATGGGCGTGTGACAGTCAGCCGCCGAGCAGACCCTCAACGAGAGCGGCGCAGGCCTGCGGGACGACAAATGGACCGAAGTGGTCCATCTCTGGGTGCTCGTGCAGGGAGCCATTGGGCAGTCGTTGTGCAACGGCGGGAGCGAACGCGGATGGCTGATGTTCGGCTGCGATGCCCATAATCACATCCGTCCGAAGATGGATAGTGGGAAGTCGGTCCCACAGGTCATTCGTATGGGCACCTCGAAAGACCGATGCCTCGAATTCTGGGGTGCAGTTGAGAAGGGCACCGGCCTGAGAAGTGTCATGCATCCCGTATTCGACATAGTCGCTGAGGCATCGTTCAGTGAATGTGGAGAGCGGAGGCTTCGAGCCGTAGTTCTCACGAGCGATGATCTTCGACTCGAACCCGGGACGCCTACGGATTGCTCCCTTCACGATGGGAAGTTCGTCGGGGTCGATACCGGGAGTTGGGGGTGGGGCGATGGGCTCAAATGCGACGAGTCGGGCAAATGCCGAACGGTCGCGCAAGTGAGCTAGCAGCACTGCCGCCCCTCCCATGGAATGGCCAAACGCAGCAAGTCCGCCCTCAGGAGCGAGCGTCCGAGCAACGGCCAAGACATCATCGGCAAAAGGGGACCAGTCGGTGAGGGGCGACGACGGAGCAGGCGAGATTCCGTGGCCGCTGTAGTCGAGCGCCCAGACGGTCCAACGCGAAGACAATCCCTCTGCAAGTTCGGTGTAGCAACGTCCGTGAAAGCCTGTTGCGTGCGAGATCAGAAGTGGGTCGGGGCCATCACCAGCGAGGTGGTGCAGTGCAATCTGTGACCCGTCAGCCCGCTCGATGAGGCGGGCATCAGTCACCTGAGCGCATCCACGAACATCTTGGTCTCCTCCGCGATCTGCGCGGGCACGGCGTAACCCTCGCGGTCGCAGACGGTTGCCCAGTTGTCGCGCAGCGACTCCGGGGTGAGATTTGGATCAGTGAACCCTTGGGCTTCGCCGATGAAAATTTCGGCCACGCGGCCTCCTCCAACCGAGAATGTGCGCCCGGTCGCCTCGCAGTCTTCATGAGCGAGGTACGTAACAAGAGGAGCAACGAATTCGGGCTGGAGCTTCTGGCCCAGATCGCCGAGGAGGTCCTCGGTCATACGGGTGAGCGCAATGGGAGCAATCGCATTCGCCTTGATGTTGAAACGAGCGCCTTCCACGGCAAGGACTCGCGTGAATCCAACGAGCCCCATCTTCGCTG
Source organism: Ilumatobacteraceae bacterium (assembly GCA_040263235.1). GTDB lineage: Bacteria > Actinomycetota > Acidimicrobiia > Acidimicrobiales > Ilumatobacteraceae > Casp-actino5. The sequence continues at coordinate 21,772 of JBDQKN010000001.1, read as the reverse complement.
CGCCGTAGTTGGCCTGACCGAAGTTCCCGAAGATCCCTGCGGCGGAGGAGGTCGAGACGATACGCCCGTAGCCCTTCTCTCGCATGACGCGAAACGCCGGGCCAGTGACATTGAAGGCTCCTCGCAGGTGCACGTCGAGCACGGGATCGACCAGTTCAGGGCCCATGTTGTGAAATGCCTTGTCGCGGAGAATTCCAGCGTTGTTGATCACGATGTCGACTGTGCCGAAGGCATCGAGCGCGGTCTGCACAATCGCTGCACCGCCGTCGGGGGTTGCGACCGAGTTGGTATCACTCACGGCATCGCCGCCCAATGACTTGATCTCGTCCACCACCCGGTCTGCGGCACCCTTATCGGAGCCGGTTCCGTCGACGGCACCGCCCAGATCGTTCACCACCACGAGGGCGCCACGAGAGGCCATTAACAGTGCGTGCTGGCGACCGAGCCCGCCACCTGCACCGGTGATAATCGCAACCTTGCCGTCAAAACCCAAAGCGTCTGTCATGCCCCGCACGTTACTGAGCGCGCAGCATCAGTCGTAACTCCGGAGTCAGGACGAGGTGAAGGACTCCCCGACAGTTACTGGATGAGATTCGCCCCTGAATTCGACAGTGACATCTGGGCCGCGGATCACCGACACCGTCCATCGGCTGTGGTTGACATCCAGTCGACAGGCTGACTCGCGAAGCAGGAATCCGATGCTGAGCGACGTCCACTGAGGGGGGAGAGCTGGTTCTATCGTGAGGCCGACATCGGTGAATCTGACGCCACCGAATCCGTGAACGAGTGCGGCCCACACGCCACCGGCGTTAGCGATATGTACTCCGTCTGCCGTGTTCTGATGGGTGTTCGCCAAATCGAGAAACAGCGCCTGCTCGAAATACGTCAGTGCAAGATCATGGCGACCAATCTCGCTGGCGGCGATGGATTGAACGCACGCTGACAACGATGAGTCACCAGTGGTGATTGGGTCGTAGAAGTCGAAGTTTCGTCGTTTCTGGTCGATGTCGAAGTGTTCGCCTCGCAGATACATGGCAAGGACGACGTCAGCCTGTTTCAGTACTTGATGCCGATAGATCACGAGAGGATGGAAGTTGAGCAGGAGGGGGTAACAGTCGTCGGGCGTACCGTCGAAGTCCCAGGGCTCTAGGTCGAGGAAGGTGCCGTCTTGAGGGTGGATACCCAGTTGTTCGTCAAACGGCAGGTACATCAGATCGGCGGCAGACTCCCAGTTGTCGGCTTCTTCGAGGGTCACTCCAGTTCGAGCCCTGAGGAGCGTGAAGGCATCTGAATCGCCGCGAGCGCACTCTCGTAGGACGCTGGCCGCATACCGAAGGTTGAACCGAGCCATCACATTTGTATAGAAGTTGTCGTTCACTACTGCCGTGTACTCGTCCGGCCCGGTGACTTGGTGGATGTGGAACGCTCCGTCTCGCCCTATGAATCCGAGGTCGTGCCACAAACGGGCCGTCTCGATGAGAATTTCAACTCCTTCGTGAAGGAGAAACTCTTGATCTCCCGTTGCTTTCATGTACTGCTCAATCGCATACGCGACTGCAGCGTTGATGTGATATTGAGCTGTTCCTGCGGGGTAGTAGGCCGACGCTTCCTCGCCGCTAATCGTCCTCCACGGGTAGAGGGCGCCGATTTGGCTGAGCTCAGCTGCTCGCCGTCGGGCGGCGTCAAGGAGGCCATGGCGAAATACGAGGAGCTCTCGCGCTGATGCGGGATTGGTGCGCGCAAGGAAGGGGACCACGTAGATCTCGGTGTCCCAGAAATAGTGGCCGTCGTAGCCGGCAGCGCTGACACCTTTGGCTGCGACCCCGCTGTTGTCGCAAGCGGCGGTGGCTTGGGCCAACTGGAAGAGGTTCCAGCGGACGGACTGTTGAGCCCGATGGTCACCTTCAATGACGACATCGGTCGCAGACCAGAAACGGCTCATCCACTCGCGTTGGCTGCTGAACAACCGATCCGGACCAGCAATCGACCGACTGAGCGTTTGGTGGCATCGACTGATGAGTTCTTCACAGTGTGCGTCAGCAGAGGTGTGATACGTGACCCACTTGTCGATCGTTACCTTCTGCCCCACGTCGAGGTTGAAGGACAGAGCCACCTCGGCATGATCGGGTTGTACGAGTGTCGTCGTCGTTGGCTCAACGTCACCGGTGACCATGTGCCTGCACGCCGTCGCAATTCGCATTCCACTCGTAGCAGTGCGATGACCGAGCGCAATCTCGCCTCCATTGCCGAGTTCTGGCTGGTTGGACTGTGCTTCGGGCACCAGCACTCGTTGATCAAAGCGGCGGGCCTGGCGTGGGTCGAGTTCCTCTCCGGCAGCAGTCTCCTCCGATAGGGAGCCGCCGGTTCCGTCCTCCCGGTTCAGAATCTCCGAGTTGACAGCGATGTGAGCTCGACCCTCAAGCATCTGTAGTTCCATTCTGAACAATGCGAGATGCCGGTCCTCCATGCTGATGATCCGAGTGGCGGTCATCGAGACTCTGTGACCTGCTGGAGTCCTCCAGACCATTGTTCGGCGATGGTTGCCTTCTTTGAAATCGAGGATTCGATTGTGGTGATCAAGGTCAACTTGGTCCGTTGGAGCCGGCTGGTTGTCGACATGGATCCGCATCAGCTTGGCGTCAGGCACATTCACAATGGTCTGGCCGACACGGGCAAAAGCGTGCGCTGATTCAGCGTGGTGGATCTCCCACGTCTCGTGGAAACCGTTGATGAAGGTGCCATGCGTGTGGGCTGGCTCTCCTTCTGGAGGGTTGTCCCGGATTCCGAGGTAGCCGTTGCCCAAACTGAACAACGTTTCTGCGGCGCCGAGGTCATCAGAAAAAGGATCGAGGTCGACGAGGCGCCACGGGTCGATGGGGAACCGTTGGGGGTCGAGCGAAGGAACGTGACGCATCACGATCCTCAGTCTGTCATCGGATCGAGTTGGCCAGGTCGTTCAGAACGACGTGTGCTCCGGCGGTTTTGAGTGCCCGGGAATTGGACCCGCGATCGACCCCTATGACCAACCCGAATCGTCCGTCGAGGCCGGCCTGCACCCCGGCGATGGCGTCTTCGACGACCGCGCATCGTGACGGGGTCACACCGATGAGTTCAGCTCCTCGAACGTATGTCGCTCCTGACGGTTTTCCCGGCAGTTGGTCGCGCTCGGCGGAGACGCCGTCGACGATGCAGGCAAACCGAGTGAGAAGGCCTGCGCTGTCCAATACAGCACGGGCGTTCCTCGATGAGCTGACCAAGCCATAGGTGATCTCGAGGCCATCGAGGTGATCGAGAAGCGCTATTGCGTCGGGGTAGGGGGCCAACTCTCCTTGCTGAAGCAAGCCGAGGAAGAATTGATTCTTGGAGTTGCCAAGGGCGCAGATGGTGTTCGAACTCGGGGGATCATCGGTTTGTCCCCAGGGGAGCGTCACCCCGCGTGAGGAGAGAAAGTGCGCGACACCGTCAAACCGGGGTCGACCATCGACGTAAGTCTCGTAGTCGGTAGTGGTGAATTCGTACTGTGCGAAGGTCTCGGCCCATGCGCGACGATGCAGATCAGCGGTAGGCGTGATCACACCGTCGAGGTCGAATAGCACGCCGTCGACAGACGACCAGTCGATCAACTCCCGGTCAGGACGCATCAAGCTGATCAAGCGCCAGTTGTCGAAGGGCCCGGTAGTCGAGCTTCCCGTTGACCGCCCGACCGATGGTCGGCACGTGGATCAGGTGGCGTGGGCTCTTGTACCCGGCCAGATGGCGGCGAACGTGAGTCGACACGGCATCCGCATCTGGAACGTCTGATCCCGATGTCTCGACAATCGCGCAGATCGCCTCACCGAACCGGTCGTCAGGGACCCCGACAACCGCGCAGTCGAGGACCCCGTCCATCGTCTTGATGGCTTCCTCAACTTCTTCGGGATAGACCTTCTCGCCACCGGTATTGATGCACTGGCTTCCGCGCCCGAGGAGGATCACGGTGCCATCGGCGGCCACTTCGGCCCAATCTCCAGGAATCGAATAGCGAATGCCCTCAATGAGCTGGAAGGTCGCTGCGCTCTTCTCCGGGTCCTTGTAGTACCCAATAGGTGTCCGACCTCGAAGAGCCACACGTCCGCGCTCCCCCGAACCCGGGGTGACATCGTGCCCGTCCTCGGTGATGACCCGGGTATTCGGTCCAAGCGCAAACCTGGCAGTTTCAGAGCCGTTGCCAATTGTTGCGGTCGTGGAAACATTGCTCGCCATACCGATTGCCTCGCTTGAGCCAAGGGTGTCAACCATGATCAAACGAGGGTTATGTCGAAGCAGTCCCTCCTTGGTCTCGCGAGCCCACATGACTCCTGAGGACACGATTACTCGCAACGAGGAGAGATCCCATCGACCGGGTTCGTCGTCAAGGGCTCGGAGCATCGGTTTAGCAAATGCGTCGCCCACGATCGAGATCGAGTTGATGTGCTGATCTTGAATGGTGTCGAGTAGCTCGATCACGTCAAAGTGGCGGCCGGTCAGAGTGGTAGTCGACCCCCCAAGCATCATCGTCGAGACAGCGTTGAAGAAGCCCGTGCCGTGCATGAGCGGGGCACCCGGCAACCCGCGCGGACCTGCACCGTTGAGGCGTTCACTGACGGCACCACTCTCGGCGACTTCGGGAAGCCGACGTCGATTCGACGCGTCGAGGGCCCCGACCAGATCATCCTGACGCCACATGACTCCCTTGGGCATTCCGGTTGTGCCGCCCGTGTAGAGCAGAAGGAGGTGGTCTCCCGACCGCCCCCAAGAACCTCTTGACGGTCCCTGCGGCAGACCCGTGGCTACTTGCTCGTAGTCGGTTGCCCACTGCGGTAGAGGTGCGGTGCCATCGTCGACCCTGAGCCAGAGTTTGACCCGGGGCACGCGAAGGCGAATCTCATCCACTCGATCGGTGAATGCTCCGTGGAAGACCACAATCTCCGTATCGGCGTTGTCCCACAGGTAGACCAATTCGTCGGCGGCATATCGATAGTTCGTGTTCACGACCGCCAGACCCGCTCCGAAGGCGGCGTAGACACTTTCGATGTACTCGGGACAGTTGTAGAGGTACTGGGCGACCTTGGCCTGCTCGCCAACTCCCGACGCCAACATCACCGCCGCCACCGAGGAGGCTCGGGCCGACATCTCGGTCCAAGATCGGCTTTCGCTGCCATGAGACAAGGCCGGAGCATCGGGAATCGCGTGTGCGATTTCATCGAAAATGTCGGCGATGTTCCATCCAGTGGTCACACCCCGACGGTAGCCAGCCCCGCGGGTCGGGTCCGATTCGGCCGACGGCACTGGCTATGTTCATGAGGTGTCGAGTACACGTTATGAGTGGCCATTAGACGATGATCTTGCCGACGTCCTCCGAGATGGCTCATCGGCCGCTGATCGTGATCGGAGATTGCCGCCCGCCTCGGTGGATGCACTCGATGCTGGCGGTCTTCTGCGGCTCTGTCTGCCCCGAGAATTTGGCGGACCCGGGATCACGCCTATGGATGTCGTAGCGGCGATCTCGGCGGTGTCCCGGATCGATGGTGCAGCGGGCTGGTGCTCGATGATCTCGTCGACGACCTGTGCATTGGCAGGGTTCCTCCCTGATGAGGTCGCAATGGCAACCTTCGGCTCTGGCAGGGCATTCGGCGGAGTCTTCGCGCCGAACGGTCGGTTCGAGGCGGTGGGGAACGAGACTCTCCTAACCGGACGGTGGCAGTGGGGCAGTGGGCTTCACCATTGCGACTACATCGTTGCCGGGGCCGTTGGTGTCGAAGGGGAGAGACGAACCTTTGTCCTTCCGGCTGGCGCCGTGATGATCGAGGACACTTGGCATACGGTCGGAATGCGTGGAAGCGGCTCGGTTGATTTCGCTGTCAACAGGCTGCCAGTCGACATCGCTCACAGTGTTGCTCAGGTTCGTCCTGAGGTCGTCACCACAGACCCGATCAGCCGCTTTCCAAATTTTGCGCTACTTGCCTCATCTGTCGCTGCTGTCGCTGCTGGCATAGCGGAGCACGCATTCGACGAGGTGCTCGCGCTTGTCGGTGCCAGGGCTCCGCAGTTTTCGAGCAAAGTTCTGGCGGAGCACACCGGGGTTCAGGCCAGCATGTCTCGCCGGCGGGTGGAGTTGGACGCGGCCAGCAGATTCCTCGAGGACCTGATCGCTCAGATGTGGGAATTAACTCTCCGAGGTGTTCGCCCGGGCCTCTCCGAACGGGTGGCGCTTCGCTCGGGAGCCGCTCACCTCGCTGCTGTATCCAAAAACGTGGTCGACGCACTCTTCAGTATTGCTGGAGGGGCAGCGGTGTACGAGAGCAGTGATCTTGGACGCTGTTTACGAGACGTGCATGTCGTGAACCAGCACATCATGGTTGCGGATCGTCTGCACGAGAGTCTCGGTCGACATCTGGTTGGACTGCCACTTGACGATGGGATGATTTAGCTATGGACGCCCTCGAAGCACTCATGACGACTCGAGCGATGCGCAGATTGAGCGATCGCGAGGTGACCGAGAGCGACATCAGGCTCTGCCTCGAAGCCGCGCAGCAGGCACCCTCTGGCGGGAACGTTCAACCCCAGCAGTATGTGGTGATTCGCGATCAGCAGATGCGCGAGCTGGTGGGTGATGTGTACCGGCGGGCCTATGACCGTTACGAGGCAACCCTGCCAGAGCCAGCAGGAATGACCGGAAGTCGACTCGAGTCGTATCTCCGGACTCGGAACGCAAGCAGGCATCTGGCCGAGCACATCAGCGAGGCCCCCGTACTCATCATGTTCCTCCAACCAATTATCCCATGGGGTGGCATCGATGATGACGGTCCGCTCGATATCGGAAGACTCGATGCAAGTGTGTATCCGGCGGTCCAGAACTTTTGCGTGGCTGCCCGCTCATTAGGGCTCGGAACCACGCTGACCACGGTGATACGGGTGTTGCAGGCCGAGGCCCTTCAGGCGATTGGCGCACCAGACGGACGGTTTGAAATCGCCGCACTGGTCCCTGTTGGATACCCGACAGGTTCGTTTGGTCGAGCACCTCGCCGGCCGGTCGAGCAGGCAATTCATTACGATCGGTGGGGCGAGAAGCGCTGATCGATTCGCCCGATAGCGTCCGGTATTCGTGCCTGAGACCCTCACCCGACGTTCCGACATCCGCAACCTAGCGATCGTCGCTCACGTCGATCACGGAAAGACCACACTGGTCGATGCCATGCTCCGACAGAGCGGCGCGTTCAGTGCTCATGAGGCAGTGACCGAGAGGGTCATGGACTCGATGGATCTCGAGCGTGAGAAGGGGATCACGATCCTCGCAAAGAACACGTCGTTGATGCGCGACGGTGTACGTCTCAACATCGTCGACACTCCCGGCCACGCAGATTTCGGTGGAGAAGTTGAACGGGCATTGACCATGGTTGACGGAATTGTGCTTCTCGTCGACGCCGCTGAGGGGCCACTGCCTCAGACCAGGTTCGTCCTTCGCAAGGCCCTCAGCCGTCATCTTCCAGTGATTTTGGTGGTCAACAAGGTCGATCGGCCGGACGCTCGTGTCTCAGAGGTCATCGACGAGGTCTACGAGCTGTTCATCGACCTCGATGCCGACGACTCGCAGGTTGAGTTTCCGATCCTGTACTGCTCAGGTCGTGACGGCTGGGCGTCCCTTGATGCTGACACCACCGGAGAGGACTTGTCTCCGCTCTTTGAGACGATCCTCCAGACGGTGCCAGCGCCGTCTTACGACCCTTCGATGCCCCTGCAGGCTTGGGTGACAAACCTCGACTCGAACGCCTATCTCGGACGTCTTGCGCTGTGCCGTGTGGTCTCGGGCGAGATTTCGCGCGGACAACAGATCGCGTGGTGCCGGGCAGACGGAAGTGTGACCCGGGCAAAGGTGACCGAACTTCTCCTCACCGAGCACTTGGTGCGGAATCCGGTTCAGAGCGCCCGTGCTGGTGACCTCGTGGCGGTTGCGGGACTTGAGGAAGTGACCATTGGTGACACCCTCGCTGACATCGACGACCCTCGTCCTCTGCCAGTGATCGTCGTGGATGAGCCTGCGCTCTCGATGACAATCGGGATTAACACATCACCGCTCGCCGGTCGCGAAGGCAACCGTCTCACTGCGCGACTCGTCAGGAATCGCCTCGACGCAGAATTGGTGGGCAACGTGTCGCTGCGAGTCCGCAACACCGATCGACCTGACACCTGGGAGGTGCTCGCTCGAGGAGAACTGCAACTCGCAGTTCTCGTCGAGACGATGCGCCGAGAGGGCTTCGAGTTGACGGTGGGGAAGCCAGAGGTCGTTACCCGGGAGATCGACGGCCGTCGGCACGAGCCGGTTGAACGGGTGACGGTTGACGTTCCCGAGGAGCACCTCGGCACCGTCACGCAGCTTCTGGCGGTTCGTCGTGGACGCATGGAGAACATGGCGAATCATGGACTCGGCTGGGTCCGACTCGATTACCTCGTGCCCGCCCGTGGACTCATTGGCTTTCGGACGGAGTTCCTCACCGAGACGCGGGGCACAGGAGTGATCACCCATGTCTTTGAGGGCTAGGAGCCGTGGGCGGGTGAGATCCGGCCCCGTGAACGTGGTTCGATCATCGCGGACCGAAGCGGACCCGCCACCACATACGCCATGGTCAACCTCCAGGAACGCTGCACCATGATGTTGCCGCCCGGTTCCGAGGTGTACTGCGGGATGATCGTCGGCGAGAACTCTCGAGCTGATGACATGGACGTCAACATCTGTCGTGAAAAGAAGTTGACGAACATGCGAGCATCATCCTCGGACGAAACGGTGAAGCTGACGCCACCCCGACAACTTTCCCTGGAGCAGGCCCTCGAGTTCATCGCCTCTGACGAATGCGTTGAAGTGACGCCGAAGTCCGTGCGGCTGCGAAAGGTGTTCCTCGACCCCCAGGAACGAATTCGCAACACCCGTCGGCAGGCTGGCCAGTAGCGCTGCTAGTCGTGCCACACTGTCAAGATGACGGCGCACGACCAGCTCATCGACGCTGACCCACCTGCCGTAATGGTGGCCGAGGCCATCTCGCTACTCGAGAATTGGTTCCGCAAGGAAGGTTCGGTGACGGTCGCGTTCAGTGGCGGAGCAGATTCGGCTCTCTTGGCATGGGTAGCGAACTCTGTCCTTGGTGAGGGGGCATCGATCGTCACGGCGGCATCGCCATCGTTGGCTGGTCGTGAAGCCGAAGACTGCCAGAGCTTGGCTGTGGAATGGCGGCTCAACTGGTCGACTGTCGAAACCTCTGAGATGGAGGAAGCTGCGTACCGAAAAAATGACCCCGACCGCTGTCGGCACTGCAAGGACGCTCTCATGGATGCGTTGCTCCCGCTTGCAGCTGGAACGGTTGTGCTCGGCGTCAACACCGATGACCTGGGCGACCATCGACCTGGGCAGGCAGCAGCGAGCATGGCTGGGGCTCGATTCCCCTATGTGGAGCTTGGGATTGACAAACAGATGGTGCGGGCGGCTTCTCAGATGATTGGGCTACGGACGTGGGACAAGCCGGCGGCAGCATGTCTGGCGAGTCGGATTCCCCATGGGACGGAGGTGTCAATCCGACTTCTCCGACGGGTGGAGAGAGCCGAGGAGGTCTTGCATGCTCTCCATCTTGGACAGGTCCGTGTCCGTGATCATGGCGACATCGCCAGAATTGAGGTTGAACCGTCTGCGATGGGCGCACTCCTTGAGATGCGTTCTTCGATTGAGGATGCTCTGCAGGGACTTGGCTACCGGTATGTGACTCTTGACCTCGGTGGATTTCGGAGTGGGTCGATGAATCCGGTGCGTCCAAAATGAGATATCGGCAGATGATGAACCGGCTCCGACGGCGAGCGGGCACGGTGTCTGCACTTGTGGTTGTCACCTGCGTTGCGACGATTTCCGCCCCGATCTGGATTTCCCTGCTCCTCGTGGTCGACCTGCTAACCGCCCCTCGGCAACGGCCCTACACCCGGTTGGCCCTCTTTGGCTGGGCATGGTGCCTCATCGAATGCGCTGGCGTTCTCGGCGCGTTTGGCCTGTGGCTCACGGGCCAGGGGAGGAACCATGCTCTCCACTATCGCCTCATGGGATGGTGGGCCGGACGTCTGATGGGGTTCATGTCGCGGTCTCTCAGGTTGTCGATGAAGGTCGAGGGGGAAGAGGCACTTGAGGGAGGTCGACTGATTGTGTTGTGTCGTCATGCGAGCCTTGCTGATTCGCTCGTTTCCGCTTGGGTGATGTGCACGAATGCTGGTCTTTGGACTCGCTATGTCCTGAAGAAGGAGCTCATTCTCGATCCGTGTCTGGACGTGGTCGGACTTCGCGTTCCCAACCATTTCGTAGACCGCGGAGCCGCGGACTCAGCGTCAGACCTCGTGGCGCTGCGTTCGCTCTCGAGCGACCTTGACGAGCGATCAGTGGCCGTTATTTTCCCTGAGGGCACTCGGTCATCAGAAGCGAAGCGTCAGCGTGCCATCGAGTCGATCTCACAACGCGACCCGGACCGAGTCCCTCGAGTAGGAGATCTCAGGCGACTGCTCCCAATACGGCCATCTGGCGCGTTGGCGCTGATGGAGGGAGCCCCGGATGCCGACCTCGTCTTCGCGTGGCACACAGGCTTTGACGGGCTCGACACATTCTCCGGAATCCTGTCGATGCTGCGACATGGGGGAGACCCGGGTCGCTTCGTGATGAGAAGGGTGCAGCGTTCTGAGGTGCCCGTCGATGTGGTCCCGTGGCTCGATGAGCAATGGGCCCGAATGGACGGGGAGATTGCGCTCGCGCTAGGAGAGGGATCATGAACAGTTCGTTGCTAGCTGCAATCGTGATCGTTGGGCTGATGCTGTCTACTTGGCTTGTCAGTCTGGCGATACGCAACGCCTCGATCGTGGACATCACCTGGGGACTTGGCTTTGCCCTTGTTGCGGCTGTCCTGTGGGTCTCGAAGGGGTCCTCGAATTCTCTGGTTGTGCTCGTCTCTCTGATGGCGATTGCGTGGGGATTGCGACTCACTGCGTATCTCGGGTGGCGCAACATTGGGCACGGAGAAGATTTTCGCTATCGGGCGATGCGCAAGCGATGGGGGTCTCGTTTTGGTTTGATCAGCCTTGGAACCGTCTTTGCCTTTCAGGGTCTGATCATGTGGGTGGTTTCGCTCCCGGTCCACCTCGTCCACGGGTCGGACGATCCTGGTCTTGGTGTTGTGGCCCTGGTTGGAGTGGTGTTGTGGATGGTCGGCATGGTCTTCGAGACGGTTGGTGATTTCCAACTTGCGCGGTTCAAGTCAGATCCGGCGAATGAGGGCAAGGTGATGGAGTCCGGGCTGTGGCGCTACACCCGTCATCCCAACTATTTCGGAAACGCGTGTATCTGGTGGGGTATCGCAATCGCCGCGTCGACATTTCCTGACGCTCGTTGGGGGCTGATCGGAGCAGCATTGATGAACCTGCTGCTGGTGCGGGTCTCAGGGGTTGCCCTCCTTGAGAAGTCCCTCAAACGGCGCAAGCCCGACTATGAGGCCTACATCGCGCGGACGAGTTCGTTCATTCCTCGACCACCGCGGGGCTGACAAACGAATTGGGTGCTGACGGCGTCGGAGTAGGACTTCGGCCACTGCGGCGATTGGAATTAGCCTGCCAACGTGAAGCTCTCAATGATGATCAGCTATTCAGGCGACTTTCATGCCGACGTGGAACGTGTTCGCGAGCTCGAAGCTGCCGGACTCGACCTGGTCTGGGTTCCAGAGGCCTACAGTTTTGATGCGATCAGTCAGCTCGGCTTTCTTGCGGCTCGAACATCGACGATCCAGATCGGTACCGGAATCATCAACGTGTACTCGCGAACTGCCACGTGCGTAGCGCAGACGGCAGCGGGTCTTGATTATGTAAGTGGAGGTCGCTTTGTTCTAGGACTTGGCGCCTCGGGCCCGCAGGTCATTGAAGGCTTCCACGGTGAGCCCTACGAGAAGCCGATGGCTCGAATTCGCGACTACATCAACGTCTGTCGGATGGTGTGGCGCCGTGAGCCCGTTGTCTATGACGGTCCGACGGTTCAGATTCCGCTACCGGAAGGGGAGGGAACTGGCCTCGGTAAGGCCCTCAAACTCATCAACCATCCGGTCAGGAGCGATATCCCCATTTTCTGGGCCTCGCTGATGGGGCTCTCAGTCACGGCGACTGCTCAATACGCAGATGGTTGGCTACCGATCTTCTTTGATCCTGAGAAATTCCACGACGTGTGGGGCGACGAATTGAAGGCGGGAACAGCGCAACGGGACTCAAACTTGGATCGGCTTCAGATCTCAGCCGGTGGAATGGTCGCAATCGGCGACGAGTTCGTTGGCGAACGACGTCAGCAGATCCTCGACATGGCTCGACCAAACGTTGCTCTCTACGTCGGTGGTATGGGTGCCCGAGACACGAACTTCTCCAACACGATTTGCCGAAAGTACGGCTACGTCGACGAGGCCATCGAGATCCAAGATCGGTATTTGTCCGGCGACAAGGACGGAGCGGCTGCTGCGGTTCCGTCCCAGATGCTCGAACGTACCAATCTCGTTGGCCCGGCCGGAGAGATCCGTGAGCGACTGGCTGCATACCGCGAGGCAGGTGTCACCCACCTATCCGTCACCCCTGTTGGCGGTGACCCAGTGGCAACGGTCGAGGCACTGCGGCAGATTCTGGGCTGACGAACGCTTAGCGTGGCTCTCGTGGCAGGCCAAGGACCCGTTCGCCGAGGATATTTCTCATGACGTTCGAGGTGCCACCCATAATGGTGTAGCCAGGGGCATAGGCGAGGCCGCGAGTCACGTCATCCCAGAGCATCGCATCGGCACCGAGCACGTTCAATACGAATTCGGCTACGCGCACTTCGTGTTCAGTGCAGAAGCACTTAGTTGCGGCCGAGAATCCCGATGGCGCTTGATGAAGGACCTCGCGCGTGACGAGGATTCTGCCAATTCGGTAGCCGGTCTCAATCTCTGCGATGCGTTGCCTGATGATGGGATCTGAACGATCGGCCTGTTCAAGGGCCAGAAGATACAGCGCCTGATTGGAGACGAGACGGTCGATTCCACCGCGCTCGTGTTCCAACTGCCGCATCGTCTGTTTGAACGCGTTCCCCTCCACGCCAACCAGGTTCTCCGCCGGAACTCGCACGTCGGAATAGAAGACCTCGGAGAAATGCCGATTGGTGGTCATGTCTTTGATGGTCCGCACTTCGATGCCAGGAGTCGACATGGGAACGATGATCTCGCTGATTCCTGTGTGAGGCGGCCCATCGCTAGATGTCCTGCAGATCAGGTAGCAATAGTCTGCGATCGCGCCAAAACTGGTCCAGATCTTCTGACCATTGATAACGAAGTCGTCTCCGTCTCGGCGAGCAGATGTAGCGAGCGATGCAAGGTCGCTGCCGGCGTTCGGTTCGGACATGCCGATACACCACGTACTCTCGCCGCGGAGCATCGCCGGCAGGAATTCGGCCTGCTGGTCTGGACGCCCATAGGTGATGAGGGTCGGGCCCATCTGGCGATCAGCAAACCACATGGCGGCAATGGGTGCGCCTGCGGCGATGAGTTCCTCTCCGATGATCAGACGATCAATGGCTGGCCGCCCGCCTCCTCCGAATTCAGTTGGCCAGGTCAGGCCGATCCAGCCTCGTTCACCGAGTTCGAGAGCGAATTCTTGGGAGAAGCCGTTGATCCACGAGTCATTCGAGCGACCGAAACGACGGACGGCGTCTTCTGCAACAGACCTGGCCTCGGACCGAAGTTCGATCTGTTCGGGCGTCCAGCCGAACTCCATGTTCAGCCTCGGGAAGCGATCGCTTGGTAGTCGCGCTCATCGGGGCCCACGTACCACTGGCGCGGACGTGAGATCTTCTGGTCGCCATCAGCAAGAAGTTCTTGCCAGTGGGCGAGCCACCCGGCGGTTCGCGGAATTGCAAAGAGGACCGTGAACATCTCAACAGGGAATCCCATGGCTTGATAGATCAGCCCCGAATAGAAGTCGACGTTCGGGTAGAGGCGCCGGTCGACGAAGTACGGGTCCTGCAGTGCCACCTCTTCAAGTTTCAAGGCGATATCGAGGAGGGGGTTCTTGCCGGTCACTTCGAAGACGTCGTAGGCGGTCTTCTTGATAATGGTTGCCCGGGGGTCGTAGTTCTTGTATACGCGGTGGCCGAATCCCATGAGGCGTCCCTTGCCGGCCTTCACATCGTCGATGAACGCTGGAACGTTCTCGATACTTCCGATCTCGCTCAGCATCCGCACGACCGCTTCGTTTGCGCCACCGTGCAACGGCCCGTAGAGCGCGCTGGCCGCCGCCGCAGCTGAGGAGTAGGGGTCGGCGTTAGACGAACCGACCACCCGCATGGCTGTCGTCCCGCAGTTCTGCTCATGATCTGCGTGAAGGATGAACAACACGTCCATTGCTCGCTCGAGAACTGGGTCAACCGCGTGCTCTGCGCCGACTTTCCACATCATCGAGAGGAAGTTGGCAGGGAAGGACAGGTCGTTGTCTGGATAGTTGAAGGGAAGACCCACGGAGAATCGGTAACACATGGCGGCGATCGTCGGTGTCTTAGCGATCAGTCGGAGTACCTGCTTGTGCCGACTTTCTGGATCGTCGATGTCCTTTGCGCCGTCATAGAAGGTTCCGAGTGCTGCCAGGGCTGAGACGAACATGCCCATTGGGTGGGCGTCGTAGTGGAATCCATCGACAAAACGCTTGCGCATGTTCTCGTGAATGAAGGTGTGGTGTGTGACGTCGTGTCGCCACTGTTCAAGCTGCGCTGCGGTGGGCAGTTCGCCTTCGAGAAGGAGGTAGGCAACTTCGAGGAAGGAGGACTTTTCGGCGAGTTGCTCGATGGGATAGCCGCGGTAACGAAGAATGCCGTTGTCACCGTCGAGATACGTGATTGCTGATTTGCAGGAAGCCGTCTGCATGTACGCCGGGTCATAGACAAAAAGCGATGGATCGAGGGAGCGAACCGCCGAGGCAGGGAAGACCCCGCCCTCAATAGGAACGGTGACCGTTTGTCCGGTGCGATCGTCTGTGATGGTGATGGTCTCGGGCACGAAGGTCCTCCGGGTCGCTACAAGGTGGCGCCCTCAATGTACTGGCTCGGATCGTCACCAGACCAATGGTGGTCGCTTGTCTCGAACTCAGAGCGGAGAGTTGCCGTGTCGGCGACTCGGGCGTTGATCTCGCTTCTCGGAGAGCATCGTGAAGGCGGAGATCACTTCTCGTCTGGTGTCGCTTGGATCGATCACGTCGTCGACGTAGCCCCGTTCAGCAGCAACATATGGATTGAGCAGACGCTCTGTGTAGTCGGTTTCGAAACGAGACTTCTCGGCGTCGTCGGCGCCTCGACGAAGGATCGCTGATGCCTGCCCAGCGCCCATGACAGCAAGCTCAGCCCAGGGCCACGCAAAACAGATGTCGTTACCCATTCGCTTCGAGTCCATCACGATGTAGGCACCGCCATAACTCTTTCGAAGGATGACGCACACCCGTGGAACCGTTGCCTGGCCGTAGGCGTACACCAATTGGGCTCCGTGTCGGATCATTCCTCGCCACTCAAGGTCCTTGCCTGGATAAAAGCCAGGGGTGTCGACGAGTGTCAAGAGTGGAATGCCGAGGGCATCGCAGAAATTGACGAATCGAGCTGCCTTCTGAGATCCGGGAATGTCAAGCGTGCCGGCAAGTGCGAGCGGTTGATTTGCGATAATCCCAATTGACCGTCCACCGATTCGAGCATGTGCCGTCACCACGTTTGGCGCCCATCGCCCCCTCACCTCACACACGTGGCCATCGTCGACGAGCGCTTCGATGACATGTCTCACGTCGTAGCTCCCGGTCGGGGAGTCAGGGATCGTTTCACCAGCCTCTGGGGTCAACCTTGAGGATGAATCACCGGTTTGGCTGATAAGCGAGGGTCGATCGCAATGGTCGGGGAGAAATTCAAGGAGCTCGCCCAAGGTCTCGAGTGCTTCGTCGCGGGTATCGACCACACATGTGGCAAGTCCTGCGACCCGCTCCATTGTCTCTGCACTGCCGAGATCGTCCTTGGAGATTTCGATCCCGGTGAATTGTTC
Source organism: Ilumatobacteraceae bacterium (assembly GCA_040263235.1). Lineage (GTDB taxonomy): Bacteria > Actinomycetota > Acidimicrobiia > Acidimicrobiales > Ilumatobacteraceae > Casp-actino5. The sequence goes on along the minus strand of JBDQKN010000001.1, from coordinate 5,669 downwards.
AACCATCACCGGTCCGTTCACGAATGCATACGAGCGGCGCGTCATGACGACGTGGTCGACCAACCCAAGAAGTAGCGCCGGCCCAGACACTGCCGGGCCGTCGACGATGGCGAAGGTCGGGATCCGACCGGAACAACGAGTGAGAATTCGCGCCGCTCGGCCCCATCCGTCGAGAGGAGCGATGCCTTCGCGGATATCTGCTCCTGCGCTGTTGATGATGAGGACTAGCGGAACTTGTTCTTCGAGGGCCAGACGACAACCCTCGGTCATGACGAGCGTCATCTCTGACCGCAGGGGAGGGGCGGGATCTGCGTGATCGAACTCGACACAGACGACTCGACGTTCGGCGACGAGACGAAATCCTGCTCGGGTTGAGCCAGGTACGCCGGCGTGGAAGTCGAGATCGTCGAGAGTCACTGAGACGAGACTAGATCGCGGAGGAGTCCCCCGAGTCAAACTCACTCTGGTCGGTGAAGTCCCATCTGGAGGGCGACATGGTCGGACACGGCGGCTTCGAGGCACTTCACCACGGCCACTGTCGCCGGGGTGGGATTTGGCCGTCGTCGGCGAATCCAGGCAACCCTTCGACGGGGCAGGCCGTCGACCGGGATCAACCGAAGGTCTGCGGTGGCCTCCGCTCTGAGAGCGGTTGCGGGGACAATTGCTGCGCCGTGTCCATCGCGCGCCAGAGAGGCGAGTAGGCGAACACCGTCAACCTCGGTTTGTGCAACGAGCGACACTCCGTAGTCGGCCGCAGCTCGGTCGAGGATTCTTCGCAGCGCAGCACCATCGGGAGGAAGGAGTAGGGGACGACTGTCGAGATCTCGAATCTCGACTCGTTCGCGTTCTGCTAGTGGATGTCCCGGGGGGGCCATCAGCAGGAGTTCCTCGTCGAAAAGGGGAAGCACGTGGAGGTCTGGGTCATCAACGGGCAGATGAACGATCGCTCCGTTGAGCAAACCACTCGAGACGTTCGGAACCAATGCAGAGGAGCTGCCCTCGCTGACAATGGTGTGGACATGAGGGTGGAGACGGTTGACGCTGGCGAGCAGAAGGGGCATTACCCATCGGGCAACGGTGCCGATCACGCCAATTCTGACATCGCCTGCGATGTCGTGTTCGTTGCTTTGGATGTCCGAGACGATGTCCTCGAGTTCGTGCATGATTCGGCGCGCACGTTCGAGCACCCGATCACCGTGCTCAGTCATTCGGCCTGTTGCGCGATCGACTAGCGGGACACCGAGTTCTCGTTCGAGGCGGGCGATATGCCCAGACACGTTTGATTGAACGGTGAACAGTGACCTAGCAGCTGCACTGAAACTGCCGTGATCAGCGATGGCGATGAGGGTATTGAGTTGCCGGAGGTCCATCTCTCAAAACGATAGCCACTATCGCCATGTTCGACTTGCGAGATGCACGAGAACACGTGCATACTTTCACAAGCAAGACGTAGCGGCACACCCCCCATGTTCCGCTCGTGGGATTAGAAATCCCAGGTTGAGATGCCCCGGTCCCCCACCGGGGCGTTTCCCGTTTTCAGAACGTGACCGATGTGTTGCCATCACGAGCACACGAACTTTAACCTCTGGCTCTGAAGACCTTGATCGCTGCCTAATCATGACTGATAACACGTCGTCGGCAAACGAGCGCACCTCGCGCCTTAAGGCTTGGTGGACGAGTCGCGCTGGTGGACCATTCATCGCCGAATTGGCCATCGCTTCAGGACTATTGCTGATGTACCGGGGGGTCCGCTCGTTCACCCGCACTGATCTCAGCGATGCCTTTCGGCACGCCCGCTTGGTGGTGGAGCTCGAACATTGGCTCGGAGCGTTCATCGAAGATGACATCCAGTCGATGCTGTTGCACCATCCCGATCTGATCCGCGGACTGAATCACTACTACCTCTGGATGCACTTTCCCATTGCAGTGGGGTTGTTGCTGTGGGTCTACTGTCGCCACCCACAGAAGTATTCAGTGGTGCGCACCGAGATGGCCCTTCTCACCTTCGCGGCGCTTGTACTTCATGTCGTATTTCCGCTGGCCCCTCCACGGATGATGCCTGGTTTCGTCGACACGATGATGCGATTTGGGCCATCGATCTACCCGCGCAGTGCGCTCGAAGGGACGGCCAACCAAATTGCGGCCATGCCGTCCCTGCATTTCGGGTGGGCGCTACTTGCTGCATTGTGGTTTTTACGGCTGACAGCCGGTCGCCTTCGAACCCTGGTGCTCGTGCATCCCGTCGTGATGCTCTTGGCCATTATCGCCACGGCGAACCATTGGTGGATAGATGCTGCTGCAGCGGCGCTGCTCACCGCTGCTGTGCGGCAGTATTCGCGGTTTGACCAACTCCTCAGTCGGCGGCGGCAACCTTCTGCCGCACAATATTGAGGGCCGATCCGGCTTGGAACCACTCGACCTGCTCATCGCTGAAGGTGTGAGAGCATTCGAAGTCGAAGGTCGAACCATCACCTCTCACGATTCGACAGCTAACGGGTCGTCCCGGGACTGGTGGCAGATTCAAGACATCGACGCGATCTGATTCCCCGATCTGATCGTAGACATCAGGGTCGCTGAAGGTAAGTGGCAACATCCCCTGCTTCTTGAGGTTCGTCTCATGAATTCGGGCGAACGAACGAGCAATCACCACAACACCGTTGCGGAAACGCGGCTCCATAGCGGCGTGCTCCCGACTCGACCCCTCGCCGTAGTTCCGGTCTCCAATGGCCACCCATCGGATTGCTGCCTCGTGGTATCTGCGGGCGATCTCGGGGTAGGTACGTCGCTGCCCGTCGGTGATATCAAGGCCGATACCGACAGCGTCGTCAAAGGCATTGACTGCCCCGGCAAACAGGTTTCCTGAAATGTTCTCAAGGTGTCCGCGGTACTTCAGCCACGGCCCCGCCGCAGAGATGTGATCGGTGGTGCACTTGCCTTTGGCCTTCATGAGAATCGGGAGCCCGAGGTAGTCAGCCCCATCCCACGGGAGGAACGGCTGCAAGACCTGAAGGCGGTCACTTGAGGAAGCAACACTGACCGCTACTGACGATCGGTCCGAAGGTGGGGGAGTGAACGTGTCGGCCCCCGGGTCGTAACCATCGGCAGGGAGGACCTCGCCAACTGGAGGAGCTAGCCGTACTTCGGTGCCATCGGGGGCAATGAGCGCATCGGTCAGCGGGTCGAAATCGAGGCGGCCCGACAATGCGATCGCCATCACCGTGTCTGGGGAGGTCACGAACGACAGGGTGTTTGGGCTTCCGTCATTCCGCTTCGGAAAGTTCCTATTGAAGGAGTTAACGATGGTGTTGGGCGTCCCCGTGACTGAATCGGGTCGGCTCCACTGGCCGATACATGGCCCGCAGGCATTCGCGAGCACGGTGGCACCGACGGCCTCGAGGTCAGCGAGGATGCCATCACGTTCAATGGTGGCTCGGGTTTGCTCGGAACCTGGGGTGATGAGCAGTTCAGTTGCACACGTGATGCCATGGGCGGCTGCTTGGCGGGCAATCGAGGCGGCTCGGGTGAGATCCTCGTACGACGAGTTGGTGCACGATCCGATCAGAGCCGCCGAAACCTCAGTCGGCCACTCATTAGAGAGCGCAGCCTGTTGCACCTCGGCGCCGACGCGATGCGCTCGATCTGGGCTGTGGGGGCCATTAATCATCGGGCGGAGATCGTCGAGGTTGATTTCGACCACCTCGTCGTATGCGGCCCCATCATCAGGCCGGAGGTCACTAGCGACCTCGTCGGCTGCATCAGCGATATCGGAGCGTCCGGTGGCACGGAGATAGTCGGCCATATTGGAGTCGTAGCCAAAAATTGATGTCGTAGCTCCGATTTCGGCACCCATATTGCAGATGGTCGCCTTGCCGGTTGCCGAGATGCTGTCGGCGCCGGGGCCGAAATATTCGACAATGGCGCCAGTTCCGCCTTCGACTGTGAGACGACGGGCCACCTCGAGAATGACGTCCTTAGGTGAAGTCCATCCGCTCAACGTTCCGGTGAGCCTGATGCCGATGACTCGGGGCCAACGAACGTTCCACGGGAATCCGGTCATGACGTCCACTGCGTCTGCCCCGCCCACGCCGATTGCCACCATTCCGAGCCCTCCGGCATTCGGCGTGTGGGAGTCAGTACCGATCATCATCCCGCCGGGGAATGCATAGTTCTCAAGGACGACTTGGTGGATGATCCCTGAACCAGGCCCCCAGAATCCGAGGCCGTATCGTGCCGACACGGTTCGAAGGAATTCGTACACCTCGTTGTTCGTCTCGACGGCCACGCCGAGGTCGATCTGGGCGCCGACTTTCGCCTGAATCAGGTGATCGCAGTGGACTGTGGACGGAACCGCAGCCTCGTCAAGTCCTGCTGTCATGAATTGAAGCAAGGCCATCTGAGCCGTTGCGTCCTGCATGGCGACACGATCAGGCGCGAAGTCTGCATACGACTCGCCTCGGATCATCTCTTGGCCCGCAGGGTCGACGAGGTGGTTGATGAGAACCTTCTCTGCCAGTGTCAGAGGTCGGCCGAGGCGTTCGCGTCCGAGGACAACCCGTGCGGGTAGAGCGGAGTAGACCTGTTTGACAAGTGCGATGGGGGTGCTGGCGCTGACGGTCATAGGCCCACTATACGAACTGAGGCGCGCAGACCAAGTGGCCAGAGCAAGCGATGCTCAACTCGGAGTTGTACCCCATTCGTCCCAGTGGCTGACCTGCGAAGCTGGGAGCCGAGAGGCGAGCTTGAAATCGGTTCCGACGGTGTGGGCAATGGGAAACAATCCGGCCTGGCTATAGCGATCAAATGGAATTCCCAGCAAATCTGCAGCCTTCTGCTCTCCGCCGTTCGGGAGGTGGAGCGTGGTCCATGCAGATCCGAGCCCGCGCTCGCGAAGTGCGAGCATGAAGCTCCAGACGGCGGGGAGGAGCGACCCCCAGAAGGCGGCAGAGTTGGCCGCGTCTGGCCGGCCCTCTAGGCAGGGCACGAGGAGTACCGGTGCGCGATGAAAATGGTCAGCCAGGTACTGCGCTGAGTCGACCACCCGGGGAGCGGCTTGGGCCCGAGGGTCATCGGGCGCATATTCGGGTCGAGGGACTTGGCGGTACATCTCGAAGTTCTCGGAGTAGAGCTTCTGGAGTTCGAGCTTCTTGGCGTCGTCGCTCACGAATACCCATTGCCAACCCTGACGGTTCGAGCCGGTCGGCGCCTGCAACGCAATCTCGAGGCACTCCATAATCGTCTCAGTTGAGACTGGTCGGTCAAAGTCGAGACGCTTGCGGACACTGCGGGTTGTGGTCAATACCTCGTCGGCGGACAGGTTCAGATGATCGCTCATGGAGATCATCATTCCATGAAGCGGGGTCAGATTCCTGCAACGGAGCGACTGCATCGGTCGAGTGCTGACTGTGGCACGATGTATTTATGCCTGTTGACCTCAGCATTCCCGACGATTTCACCTTTGACACCGCACACGGTGACGGTCGTGTTCGAGTGAGTCTCAAGGACCACGTAGCATTGGTCTCCTTCGACCGGGCAGATAAGCGCAACGCCCTTGACGGGGAGCAGTTCGCTGCGATTGCCGCTGCCGGCGAACGCGTCAAGGCCATGAGCGGCGTACGAGCAGTCGTGCTTCATGGTGTTGGTCGATCGTTCTGTGCCGGTCTCGACTTCTC